>NZ_JAXEWM010000047.1:0-26202 GCF_034113885.1 Intestinibacter sp. | reverse complement strand
TATTAAAATCCCTTTAGGGATTGCATAGTATCAAAGGGCTGTAGCTTGAACGAAGTGAAAGCTGGCGCCCTTTAGGCGCAGCCAGTAAAAGAGGCTTATAGCCTCAGAGCAAACCACCCGTTTTACGGGTGGTTATGATTTTATTTACATTATTATAGATAGAATATAAATGTTGTAATATTCGTATAAAAATTCGAAAAATAAAGATAATTTATTGTCGAAAATAAAAATATTGTTAAAAAAAAAGCAAAAAAATAAAACCATATTATATTTATATAATTAAAATTATATCCTATACAATTGGAAAAAAATGAGATATAATTAAATAGAATGTTAAATTGTGTGAAGGCATTTTCTGAATTAAATGAAAAGGATTTACAACTGATAAAATGAAAAAAGTAGTAATGAATTTTAGTATAAAATTTTACTAATTTAATAATTAATGCTAAAACACAATAACAAATAATATTGTAAAATTTAATTAAAGAAAAAAATCAAATAACAAAAATTATTTAATGTCAAAATAACGTAATTTTTGTTAAAAAATTATTAAAAACTTTACCCAAAATAGTATTTTTGGTATATAATTTAGTTAAGAATATATTCTTGAGAAGTATGTGTTTTATCGTTTAGAAATATATATTGATTAAGAATGTATTTATATAAATAATAAAGACATTTTCTTATAACAGCATTTTAGGGGAAAAAATTTAATTTTAAAAAGGGGAATATGAATATGGATAATAAAATGTTAGAACAAATGCAAGCCATGACTATAGACCTTAACAGTAAGGCTCTATTAGAAAAAGCTGAAAAAGACGGCGTTGATACAATGTACAAAAGAAAATTAGGATATAAAGTACAATGTGGATTCGGTCTTTCAGGTGTTTGCTGTAGAAACTGCGGTATGGGACCTTGTAGAATAAGTGCTAAAACTCCAAGAGGACTTTGTGGTGCTGACGAACATACAATAGTTGGTAGAAACTACGCTAGAATGTGTGCTGGTGGATCTGCTGCCCATTCAGACCATGCTAGAGATATAACTCATACATTAGGATTAACTACTCCAGGAGGAGCTTACCAAGTTGCTGAACCAGAATTATTAAAAGAATTCGCTGTATTTATGGGAATAGATCCAGAAGGTAAAGATATATATGACTTAGCTCATGAAGTATCTCATGAATGCTTAATGGAATTTGGTAAACCACATGGTGTATCTAGATTATTAGCAAGAGCTCCTAAACAAAGACAAGAAGTATGGAAAGCTTATGGTATAGAACCAAGAGCAATAGATAGAGAAATCGCTACAGTAATGCATTCAACTCATATAGGATGTTGTGCTGATATAGATGCTTTAGTACATATGGCATTTAGATGTTCTATGGCAGATGGTTGGGCTGGATCAATGATAGGTACAATGTTATCTGACATATTATTCGGAGCTCCAAAACCAGTTCACACAGAAGCAAATACTAACGTATTAGCTGGAAATAATGTTAACATAGTTCTTCACGGACATGAGCCAACATTATCAGAAATGATAGTTTTAGCTGCTGAATTACCAGAAATGCAAGAATTAGCTAAAGAAGTTGGAGCAGACGGAATCACTTTATCAGGTGTTTGCTGTACTGGTAACGAATTAACTATGAGACATGGTATAAAAATAGCTGGTGACTTCCATCAACAAGAATTAGTATTAATCACTGGTGCTGTAGAAGCTATGATAGTTGACGTTCAATGTATCTTCCCTGCATTAGCAGAAGTTGCTACTCATTATCATACTAAATTCATAACTACTTCACCAAAAGCTAGAATAACTGGTTCTACTTACATGGAATTCCATGAAGAAACTGCATTAGAAGATGCTAAAACAATAGTTAGAGAAGCTATATTAAACTTCAAAAACAGAGATCCAGAAAAAGTTATGGTTCCAGAATTAAAATCAGAAGCTATGGTTGGTTATGCTGAATCTGCAATAGTTGGACAATTAAATAATGTTGTTAACACTCAAATAGATGAAATGAACACATTAAAACCATTAATAGATGTTCTTGCATCTGGTGTAATAAGAGGGGTAGTAGGAGTTGTTGGATGTAACAATGCTAGAACTCCATCTAACTACAACCACTTAACTATAATGAAAGAATTAATCAAAAATGACTTCTTAGTTGTTACTACAGGATGTGGTGCTTCTGCAGCTGCTAAGAATGGATTAATGTTAAAAGAAAACGCTGATAAATACTGTGGTAAAGGTTTAGCTACAGTTTGTAAATTAGTTGATATACCACCAGTAATCCATCTAGGATCTTGTGTTGATAACTCTCGTATATTAAACGTTTGTTCATTAGTTGCTAAAGCATTAGATATGGATATATCTGATTTACCAGTTGCTGGTTGTGCTCCAGAATGGATGTCAGAAAAAGCTATAGCTATAGGTACTTATGTAGTTGCTTCTGGTATAGAAACATTCTTAGGTGTTATGCCTCCAGTTACAGGTTCTTCAAGAGCTGTTGAAATATTATGCGGAAGCATAAAAGATAAAGTAGGAGCTTGCTTCCATGTAAATGAAGATGCAGTAGGATGCGCTCAAGATATAATGGATTGTATAGAAGCTAAGAGACCTCATTTCGAAGCTTTATATCAAGAAAAAGTTCTTAATAAGAGAGTTGCTGGAGAATTAGATTGCTTATACTAAGATTTAGTTATGGTAAACAATTTATAGAAAATTAAATTTATAGAATAGAGAAAGGTAGTCTATTATGAAAATAATAGGCTACCTATTAAATACACGTTAGACAGACATAAATACATAGTTTCAAAACTATATGACAGAAAAGGTGGTAATAAAGAAATGAAAGTAGCAATAACAGGAAAAGGTGGAGTAGGCAAAACAACTTTTGCCTCAATGTTATCAAGAATGTTTGCTGATGAAGGTTATAGAGTTGTTGCTGTAGATGCCGATCCAGATGCAAACTTAGCCTTAGCGCTAGGTTTTCCAAAAGAAATATATGATTCAATAGTACCAATTTCTGAAATGAAAAAGTTAGTTTCTGATAGAACAGCAACAAGTGAAGGTACATTTAATAAAATGTTTAAACTTAATCCAAAGGTTGATGATATACCAGAAAAATATTGTAAAACATATAATGGTGTAGGATTATTAACTTTAGGAACTGTTGACACAGGTGGTTCAGGTTGCGTGTGTCCAGAACACGTACTATTGAAAAGATTATGTTCTCATTTAATATTACAAAATAAAGATGTTGTTGTTATGGACATGGAAGCTGGTATTGAGCATTTAGGTAGAGGTACTGCACAAGGTGTAGATGCTTTCATAGTGGTTGTTGAACCAGGTGAAAGAAGCCTTCAAACTTATAGAAAAGTAAAGAAACTAGGCAAAGATATTGGCGTGAAAAGGGTTTTCGTCGTTGGAAATAAAATGAGAAACGACGAAGATATCGAATTTATAAAAAGTAATCTAGAAGATGGAGAAGCTCTAGGATTTATACATTACAACCAAACTGTAATAGATTCAGATAGATCTAATAAATCTCCATATGATGTTAGCGACGATGCCAAAAACGAAATTAGAGCTATAAAAAATAGATTACTAGAAATAGAAGCGGAAAATAAAAAGAATAAATAGTTTTTATTTTTATTTAATTTTAGAATACAGTATTTAATTAACATTATTTATTAATGTTATTAAAATATATAAAAATTGTGGGAGGATGTTTGTTATGGGATTCAAATCAGATATTGAAATAGCTCAAGAAGCTAAACCTCAAGATATTAGAGAAATAGCTAAAAAATTAGGATTAACTGAAGATGACTTAGAATTATATGGTAAATATAAAGCTAAAGTTGACTACAATCTACTTAAAAAAGATAATGGTGGAAAAAAAGCTAAATTAATATTAACTACAGCTATCAACCCAACTCCAGCAGGAGAAGGAAAAACTACTACTACTATAGGTGTAGCAGACGGTTTACAAAAATTAGGTAAAAACGTATTAGTTGCATTAAGAGAACCTTCTCTAGGACCAGTATTTGGTGTTAAAGGTGGAGCAGCAGGTGGAGGATATGCACAAGTTGTTCCAATGGAAGATATCAACTTACACTTTACAGGTGACTTCCATGCTATAGGAGCTGCAAACAACCTATTAGCTGCAATGGTAGACAACCACATTCATCAAGGAAACTCTTTAAGAATAGATCCAAAGAGAATAACTTGGAGAAGATGCGTAGACATGAACGATAGACAATTAAGAAATATCGTTGATGGTCTTGGTAAAAAAGGTGACGGTGCTGTAAGACAAGATGGATTCGATATAACAGTTGCTTCTGAAATAATGGCAGCATTCTGTTTAGCAGATGATATAGCTGACTTAAAAGTTAGATTAGGAAGAATCATAGTTGGATACAGCTACGAAGGAGAACCAGTAACAGCTAAACAATTAAACGCTAATGGTGCAATGGCTGCATTATTAAAAGACGCTTTAAAACCAAACCTAGTACAAACACTAGAAGGAACACCAGCATTCGTACATGGTGGACCATTCGCTAATATAGCACATGGTTGTAACTCAGTTATAGCTACAAGAATGGCTATGCACTTTGCAGACTATGTAGTAACTGAAGGTGGATTCGGTGCAGACTTAGGTGCTGAAAAATTCTTAGACATTAAATGTAGAATGGCTAACTTAAAACCAGATGCAGTTATAATAGTTGCAACAGTAAGAGCATTAAAATACAATGGTGGAGTACCAAAAGCTGACTTAAATAACGAAAACTTAGAAGCATTAGAAAAAGGTATACCAAACCTATTAAAACACGTAGAAAACATAACTCAAGTATACAAATTACCAGCAGTAGTTGCTATAAACGAATTCCCAACAGATACAGAAGCTGAAGTAGAATTAGTTAGAGCAAAATGTAAAGAATTAGGCGTAAACGTTGCTTTATCTCAAGTATGGGCTAAAGGTGGCGAAGGTGGTATAGAATTAGCTAAAGAAGTTATAAGATTATGTGATGAACCAAATGACTTCCAATTCTGCTACCCAGATGACTATACATTAAAAGAAAAAATAAATGCAATAGCAACTAAGATATATGGAGCTGATGGTGTAGATTATACTCCAGAAGCAGAAAAAGAATTAGCTAACTTAGAAAATCTAGGATTCGGTGGAGTTCCAGTTTGTATGGCTAAGACTCAATACTCATTAACAGATGATCAAACTAAATTAGGTAGACCAACAGGATTTAGAATAACAGTTAGACAAGTAACTATATCTGCAGGAGCAGGATTCGTAGTTGCATTAACTGGTGAAATAATGAAGATGCCAGGACTTCCAAAAGTTCCAGCAGCTGAAAAGATCGACGTTGATGAAAACGGAGTAATATCAGGATTATTCTAGGGATAAACGATAAATTTAATTATATATAATGTGTAAAGAGTAATAACTTGATACATATAAAATGGCAAAATAAATAATTTTAAAGAAGATAGTGTGCTTATGCACACTATCTTCAATGAAAAAATGAGATAAAAAGGAGATATACCTATGGAAAAAATAGCTGAAAAAAGTTGTATAGGTTTTGTAGACGTATTAGGTTCTAAAGCACCAGTTCCAGGTGGTGGAGGAGCTGCTGCATTAGTTGGTGCTGTTGGTATGGCTTTAGGTAGCATGGTTTGCTATTTAACATCAGGAAAGAAAAAATATGCACAATACGAAGATGATATACAAGCTATATTGAAAAAAGCAAAAGGCTTACAAGATCAATTATTAGAAATGATTGATAAAGATGCTGAGGGATTTTTCCCGCTTTCTCAAGCATACGGTTTACCAGCTGGTACAGATGAAGAAAAAGCTGCTAAAGATGTAGAATTAGAAAGATGCTTAAAATTAGCATGTGAAGTTCCTTTTAAAATAGTTGAACTTTGCCATGAAAGTATAAAATTACATGAAGAATTAGTAGATAAAGGATCAAAACTTGCTATAAGTGATGTAGGCTGTGGAGTTCAATCTTTAAGAGCTGCTATATTATCTGCTCAACTTAATGTAATAATAAATGTTGAATTAATGAAAGATAAAGAATATGCTAAAGCTTTAGATGAAAAATGTGATGCTTTAGTTAAAGATGGTGTAGCAATTTGTGATGCAGTATATGACAAAGTAATAGCTGCAATGAGATAGCAATTATTTATATAATATCAAATAATTAAAAATTAAATATAATTTGAAAATAAAATATACGATATAAATTTAAAATAGAAAAATTAAAATTTTAAAACAAAAAAATTAAATAAAAATAAAAAATTATTTATAATTGCAAAATGATGTATTATTTTTAATAATTTTTTAACAAATACTTATAATTATATACAATATTCTCTAAAAAATGTGTATAATTATAGTATATGGAAATATATAACTAGTAAAATAAAATTTTTTGAATTAGGGGGCGTTTTAAAATGGGAGAAATAATTAAAGGTAAACCAGTTGGAGATGCACTAAGTGAACAATTAAAAGTAGAATGTGAAGCTCTAGTTAAAGAAGGTATACAACCAAAATTAGCTATATTAAGAGTTGGAGCAAAACCTAATGACCTTTCTTATGAAAAAGGTGCTTTAAAAAGATGTGAAACTATAGGTATCGCTACTCAAGTTACTGAACTACCAGAAGGAACAACTCAAGATGAATATATAGCAGCATTAGAAAAATTAAATAATGATGCTTCTGTAAATGGTATATTAACATTTAGACCTTTACCAGAAGGAATAGATGAAGAAGTTATTAAACATGTTATAGCAGCAGAAAAAGATATAGACTGCTTCAGTCCTTTAAATACAGCTAAACTTATGGAAGGTGACAAAACTGGATTCCCTCCATGTACACCAACTGCAGTTGTAGAAATATTAAAACACTACAATGTACCTCTAAAAGGAGCTAACGTAGTAGTTTTAGGTAGATCTATGGTTGTTGGTAAACCAGCTGCAATGTTATTATTAGGGGAAAATGCTACAGTTACTATATGCCATTCAAAAACTAAGGATTTACCAAAAGTTTGTGCTGAAGCTGACGTTTTAGTTGCAGGTGTTGGTAGAGCTAGAATGGTTAACGCTGATTACGTTAAAGAAGGTGCAGTAGTTATAGATGTTGGTATAAACGCTAAACCAGAAGGTGGCGGAATCTGTGGTGACGTTGATACAGATGCAGTATTAGATAAAGTATCTATGGTAACTCCAGTTCCAGCAGGTGTTGGTTCTGTTACTTCTTCTATACTAGCTAAACACGTTATAAAAGCTTGTAAACAACAAAATAATAAATAATATAATTAATTGTATATACTAAAATACAAATTGGGGGTAAAATCGTATGGTAGTTTCTGAAAAAAAACCAATAGAAGAATTATTAGGTTACTTAAAAGGCGCTAAAAAAGTAGTTTTAGTAGGTTGTGGTGACTGTGCTTCTGCATGTAAAACTGGTGGAGAACCTGAAATAGCAGAAATGAAAGAAACTCTAGCTGCTAATGGAATAGAAGTTACAGGATCTGTAATAATACCAACAGCATGTAATTTACTTTTAGGTAAAAAAGAATTAAAAGCAGTTAAAGATGCTCTTAAAGAAGCTGATGCTGTAGTATCTATGGCATGTGGCGACGGTACTCAAACAATAATGAAAAACGTTAAAAAACAAAATATACCTGTTTATCCAGCAAACGATACTCTATTCATCGGTGAAGTTGAAAGAGTTGGTAAATTCGAAGAAGCTTGTAAAGCTTGTGGAGAATGTGAACTTGGATGGACTGGTGGTATATGCCCAGTAACTATGTGTGCTAAAGGTTTAGTAAACGGTGCTTGTGGTGGAGCTAAAAATGGTAAATGTGAAGTTAGCCCTGACAACGACTGTGCATGGGTATTAATCTATGAAAGACTTAAAGCTTTAGGTCAATTAGATAACATGAAAGAAGTTAGAGCACCAAAAGATTATTCTAAACAACTTAATCCAAGAAGACACGAAGTTGGAAAAAAAGCTGAAGCTCAAGCATAATAAAAGGTTATTAAAAGGGGGATTTTTTAGATGAGTAAGTTAAGAGAAGCATTCGAAAAAGGTGAATTTGCAATAACTGCTGAAATGGCACCTCCAAAAGGGACTGATTTATCACATTTAGCAGAATGTGCTAAAAAAGTTATTGGTAGAGTACATGCAGCAAATGTTACTGATAACCAATCTGCAGTAATGAGAACTTCATCTCTTGCTACATGTAAAATGTTAAAAGATTTAGGATTAGAACCAGTTATACAAATGACAGGTAGAGATAGAAACAGAATAGCTATAGAAAGTGAAATGCTTTCTGCAGGATTCTTTGGAATAGATAACTTATTAGCTTTAACAGGTGACCATGTATGTGTAGGTGACCATAAAAATGCTAAACCAGTATTCGACTTAGATTCAGTTAGTATATTAGCTACTGCAACTATGATGAATAATGGTACTGATAGTGCTGGATTAGAATTAAAAGGTAAAACAGACTTCTTCCTAGGAGCTTGTGTTACTCCAGAATACGAACCAATAGAAGTACAATTATTAAAAATGGAAAAGAAAATAGCAGCAGGTGCTAGATTCTTCCAAACTCAAGCTGTTTACGATATAGAACATATGAGAAAATTCAGAGAATTAACTAAAGATATGGACTGTAAAGTAATGGCTGGTATAGTTCCACTTAAATCACCAGGAATGGCAAGATTCATGACTGCTAATGTTCCAGGAATTTTCGTTCCAGATGATCAAATCGAAAGATTAAAAGCAGCTGGTAAAGAAAATTATGTAGCTGAAGGTATAAAAATGGCTGGTGAATTCATAAGACAATTAAAAGAAGAAGACTTATGTGATGGTGTTCATATAATGGCTATAGGTGCAGAAGAAAATGTACCACTAATATTAGACGCTGCAGGTTTATAAAATCTAAAATAAATTAAAAAATTTAATATAAAAACAAGATAATTAACTCTATATTGGGTATAATATATATATAAATATTATATCTAATATAGATTAATATAAAAAAGTTTATTCTATAAACAAATCATAAAAGGTAAATGGGGGAAATAACAAATGAAAGTAGCAGTAATAGGAGGCGGCCCAGGAGGATATGTAGCAGCTTTAAAGGCAGCTATGCTTGGTGCTGAAGTAACTGTAATAGAAAAAAATAGATTAGGTGGTACTTGCTTAAACGTAGGTTGTATACCAACAAAAGCTTTATTAGCATCTGCTGACGCTATGAGAGCAGTAAAAGAAGCTAAAGAATTCGGTATAGAAGTTGAAGGTGAAGTTAAACCTAATTTTGAAGCTATAATGGCTAGAAGACATAAAATAACTGATGAATTAGTAGCAGGAATACAATTCCTATTTGACAAAAGAGGAGTAAAAAAAATAGACGGTTTTGGTAAATTAGTAGATAAAAATACTATAGAAGTTACTAAAGCTGACGGAACTACTGAAACAGTTGTAGCTGATAAAATAATATTAGCTAATGGATCTATCCCAACAGTATTCCCAGGAATGCCTTACAATGGTAAAAATGTTATAACTTCTGATGAAATATTAAATTTAACTAAACAACCTGAATCATTAATAGTTGTTGGTGGTGGAGTTATAGGTAGTGAAATAGGACAATTCTTTGCAACTATAGGAACTAAAGTAACTATAATAGAAATGATACCTCAAATATTAGGTAGAATGGACTCTGAAGCAGCTAAAAACTTAGCTAGACAATTCAAAAAAGACAAAATAAAAGTTATGACTAGCGTTGCTGCTGATAAATACACTGTAACTGATGAATCAGTTAAATTAGATTTAAATAATGGTAAATCAATAGAAGCAGAAATGGTATTACTTTGCGTAGGTAGAAGACCTAACTTAGCTAACTCTGGTGTTGAAGAAATAGGTATAGAAATGGCACCAAGAGGATTCGTAAAAGTTAATGAATACTTAGAAACTAGTATACCAGGAATATATGCAATAGGTGATATAATACCAGGAGCTATGCTTGCTCACGTTGCATCTGCTGAAGGTATGGTAGCTGCTGAAAATGCTGTTAAAGGTAACAGTGAAACAGTTAATTATAAAGCTATACCAAGCTGTGTTTACACTGAACCAGAAGTATCAGGTGTTGGTGTAACTGAAGACGAATTAAAAGCTAATGGAACTCCATACAAAGTTGGTAGATTCGAATTCAGAGGCTTAGGTAAAGCAAAAGCAATAGGTAAATTACAAGGTTACATAAAAGTTATGACTGACGAAGATGATACTATAATAGGTGCTTCTTTAGTTGGACCACACGTAACTGACTTATTAACAGAATTATCTTTAGCTGTAGGCTTAGGATTAAAAGCTAAAGATGTTGGTAAAGTAATACATGCTCATCCAAGTTTATCTGAAGGTTTAATGGAAGCTATACATGATATACATGGTGAATGTGTACATGCTATACCAAAAAAATAATTTAATTAATAGCAAGCACAGAGTTTGACATAATTTTATAAAAGCTCTGTTGTGATAAAACTTAACTTAAGGGGGATATCATAAGATGACTTATAATATTGCTGTAGCCGGCAAAGGCGGAGTTGGTAAAACTAGTCTAACAGGGCTTTTAATTGACACATTAGTAAAACAAAAAAAGGATCCTATTCTAGTAGTTGATGCAGATGCAAACTGTAATCTTTATGAAGTACTAGGAGTAGAAGAACCTGAAACAATTGGACATATTAGAGAAGAAGCTAATATGAGAGAAAAAAATGGAGATTCATTTCCAGGAGGAATGACTAAAGCTCAATTCTTACAATGGAAGTTAAGCATGATATTAGAAGAGGGCGATGGATATGACATGTTAGTTATGGGTAGATCAGAAGGAGAAGGTTGCTATTGTTTCGTAAATGGAATATTAAAACAGCAAGTTCAAAAAATTTCAGATCACTATAACTATGTAATCACAGATAATGAAGCAGGTATGGAACATATAAGTAGAAAGCTTACTAAACATGTTGATACTCTTATATTAGTCAGTGATTGTTCAAGACGTAGTATCCAAGCTGTTGCAAGAATTAGAGATTTAGCAAAAGAAATGAATTTAAGCGTTGGCAAAATTGGATTAATCGTTAATAAAGCTCCAAACGGAGAATTAAATGACGGTGTAAAAGAAGAAATAGCTAAATACGATTTAAATTTATTTGGAGTAGTTCCTTCAGATGAATTAATATATGAATATGATTCAGTAGGTAAAGCTTTAGTAGATTTGCCAGCTGATTCAAAATCTAGAGTAGCACTAGAAAAAATAATAGAAACTCTAGACTTGCCTTAATATATAGAGAGGCGCATTATAAATTAAAATAGGCTTAAGGGGGAAAAAGATATGGCATTTAAAATGTCTACTCAAAAAGTTACTGGAACAATTAATGTAGTAGAAATAGGAACAGGAGATAAAGCTATAAAATTAGGTGGAGAACAAGTTCTTCCATTCTATAGCTTTGATGGAGAAACAGGAAATGCACCAGTTGTTGGAGCTGAAATATCAGATATACAACCTGAAGAATGGATAGATTGCTATTCTAAAATATATGGAGATGTTTGGGCAGATCCTGCTAAATGGGCTAAATACGTTGAAGATAACACAGAAGCAGATTTCATATGCTTAAGATTAAATGGAGCTAATCCTGATGGAGCAGATAAAACTCCAGAAGAATGTGCAGAAGTAGCTAAAGCTGTTGCTGATGCTATAACTTTACCATTAGTAGTTGCTGGATGCGGTAACGCTGAAAAAGACGGTAAAGTATTTGATAAAGTTTCTGCTGCATTAGAAGGTAAAAATATATTAGTATTATCAGCTGTAGAAGATAACTACAAAGCAGTTGGTGCTGCTGCTGGTATGGCTTATGGTCAAAAAGTTGCTGCAGAATCTGCAGTTGATATAAACTTAGCTAAACAAATGAATGTATTACTTACTCAATTAGGCGTACAACAAGAAAACATAGTTATGAACGTTGGTTGTTCAGCAGTTGGTTATGGTTATGAATATGTTGCATCTACTATGGATAGAGTTAGATTAGCAGGATTCAACCAAAATGATAAAGCATTACAAATACCAATAATAACTCCAGTTTCATTCGAAGTTGGTCACGTTAAAGAAGCTATCGCTCCAGAAGCAGATGTTCCTGAATGGGGAGATAACGAAGCTAGAACAATAGGTATGGAAGTATCTACAGCTGCAAGTGTAATCATAGGTGGAGCAAATGCAGTTATACTTCGTCATCCAGAATCAATCAAAACTATAAAAGGTTTAGTAAGCGCTTTAGCGTAATATAATTTATTTGTAAGGTTAGGGGGAAATAATAATGGCATTAAAAGCATTAGATATATTTAAATTAACACCAAAGAAAAACTGTAAGGAATGTGGATTTCCAACTTGTATGGCTTTCTCTATGAAAGTTGCAAGTGGAGCTGTAGAAGTTTCTGCTTGTCCAAAAATGTCTGACGAAGCATTAGCTAAATTAGCTGCAGCTACTGCACCTCCAATGAAAACTTTAAAAGTTGGTGCTGGTGAAAATGAATATGAACTAGGTGGAGAAACTGTATTATTCAGACATGAAAAAACTTTAGTAAACAGAAATAGATACGCTGTTAAATTCTGTGATTGCATGGATGCTGCTGCAGTAGATGCAAAAATAGAAGGAATGAAAGTTGTTAACTATGAAAGAATAGGCGAAATAATGAAACCTGAATTCGCTTATATCAAATACAATGGTAATAAAGATAACTTCTTATCTATAATAAATAAAATAAAAGATAGCGATGTTGAATGTGCATATGTAGTAGAAGTTGCAGATGCTGACGTTGCTAAAGAAGCTGTTGCTGCATTAGCTGGATTAAACCCAGTTGTAATAGGAGCTAACAAAGATAACTTTGCTGCTATGGTAGAAGTAGTTAAAGCTGATAACTTAGCTTTAGGTGTACAAGGAGCTAGCTTAGAAGAATTATATACTACAACTCAAGCTATAGAAGCTGCTGGTTACAAAGAATTAATAATAGATGTAACAGGTGAAACTATAAAAGATACTTATGTAAATGCTGTACAAGTTAGAAGAATAGCATTAAAAGAAGGAGACAGAAGCTTTGGTTATCCATCATTTATAGACTTAGCTAAATTAGCTGATGGAAATGATAACTTAGAAATAGCATTAGCTTCAGTATTCACTGTTAAATACGGAACTATATTAGCTGTAGCTGATATGACTTATGCTAAAGCTTTACCACTTTATGCGTTAAGACAAAATATCTTCACTGACCCTCAAAAACCAATGAGAGTTGAAGCTAAAGTTTATCCATTAAATAACCCAGACAAGACTTCTCCAGTATTATGTTCAGTTGACTTCGCGTTAACTTACTTCACAATAACTGGTGATATAGAAGCTTCTAAAGTACCTTGCTGGTTAATGGTTCCAGATGCTGGTGGATATTCAGTTCTTACTGCTTGGGCTGCTGGTAAATTCGGTGGATCTGTTATAGGTGCATTCGCTAAAGAATGTGGTATAGAAGGAATAACTGATAATAGAGACATAGTTATACCAGGTAAATTAGCTGTTATACAATCTGACGTAGCTGACAATATGCCAGGATGGAATGTTGTTATAGGACCATTAGAATCTATGGAACTTCCAAAATTCTTAAAAGAATATGCTGCTAATCACTAATATTTACTAGTAATAAATTGCTTATTTAAGATTTATCAATAAAACATTAAATTAAAAATTATGTCTAGGAGCTTAGATTAATTCTAGGTTCCTAGAAATAGAATAAATTCTAAGGGGGATATAAGTATGGAAAAATTTATGATGATAGGTGAAAGAATACACTGTATAGCACCACCAATAAGAAAAGCTATAGCTGAAAGAGATCCAGAACCAATCTTAAAAAGAGCTATAGAACAATTAGATGCAGGAGCTCACGTTATAGATTTCAATATAGGACCAGCTGAAAGAGATGGAGCTGAAATAATGCAATGGGGTGTTCAATTATTACAATCTGAATTAAATAATGTACCACTTGCTTTAGATACTGCTAACAGAGATGCATTAGAAGCTGGACTTAAAGTTTATGACAGAACTAATGGTAAACCAATAATAAACTCTGCAGATGCAGGTCCAAGAATGGGATTAATGGAATTAGCTGGTGAATATGATGCTGCTATAATAGCATTATGTGCTAAAGAAGGTATACCAGCAGATAACGATGAACGTATGGGATATTGTACAGAATTAATAGAAGCAGCTGCTATGGCTGGTATAGATCCTGAAACTGACGTTTATTTTGACCCACTTTGCTTAGTTATAAAAGGTATGCAAGATAAACAAATGGATGTTTTAGATGCTATCAGACAAATGACTGAAATGGGATTAAAAACTACTGGTGGTTTATCAAACGTATCTAATGGTTGCCCAAAACATATAAGACCTATATTAGATAGTAACTGGGTAGCAATGGCTATGGCTAATGGATTCAGTTCAGCAATAGTTAACCCATTAGATGATATATTAGTTCAAACTATAAAATCTTGCGATATAATAAGAAATGCATCTTTATATGCTGATTCATACTTAGAAGTTAAAGAATTAGGATTTGATTACAAATAAAAATAATTAATAAATAAAAAATTACAGTCAAGATGTAAAAGTCTTGACTTGTAAATAAATTTAAAGGGGGAAGTAGAGTGAATTTATATAACATAATTTATACAGGTGCTAACCAAGCATACGATGCTGCAAGTGCAGCTTTAACAGCAGTAGTAGCTGAAAAAGGTAAAGATTGTCCAGTTGCATTTCCTGACACTGCATATGCTATACCATGCATATATGCAGCTACAGGATTAAAAGCTACAACTTTAGCAGATTTAGAAACAGCTCTAGGAGTTGCTAAATCATTAATAGTTGAAAAACCATTATTAGAAACAGCTTTAAATGCTGGTTTAGCTACTGCAGTTTGTGCAGAAATAATCGAAGCTATCAAATATGTAAATAGTGAAGCTCCATACGAAGCTCCTTGTGCAGGACACGTAGTTGACCCTATAATCAGATCTCTAGGTGTTCCACTTGTTACAGGAGATATCCCTGGTGTTGCTGTTGTTCTTGGTGAATGCCCAGACTCTGAAACATTAGGAAACATAGTTAAAAAATACCAATCTGCTGGTATCATGACTTTCTTAGTTGGTAAAGTTATAGACCAAGCTATAGAAGCTGACGTTAAAATGGGTGTAGACCTTCGTGTTATACCTCTAGGATATGATGTAACTTCAGTTATCCACGTTGTTTCTGTTGCTATAAGAGCTGCATTAATATTCGGTAATGTAAAACCTGGTGACTTAGCTGGATTATTACAATACACTGCAGAAAGAGTTCCTGCATTCGTTAATGCATTTGGACCACTTAGTGAATTAATAGTTGCTTGTGGTGCTGGAGCTATAGCTCTTGGATTCCCAGTAATAACTGACCAAGTTGTTACAGAAGTTCCTTGCAACTTATTAACTCAAAGAGATTACGATAAATTTGTTGCTACTTCATTAGAAGCTAGACACATAAAAATAAAAATAACTGAAATACCAATACCAGTTGGATTCGCTGCTTCATTCGAAGGTGAAAGAATCAGAAAAGCTGAAATGGCTTACGAATTTGGTGGAAATAGAACTCCTGCTTGGGAATTAGTTAAATCTTATGATTTAGGTGAAGTTGAAGACCATAAGATAGAAGTAATAGGACCAAACATAGATCCAGAAGCTGCTAAAGACGGTGTTGTTAGATTACCTCTTGCAATAATCGTTAAAGTTGCTGGTAGAGCAATGCAAACTGACTTCGAACCAGTTCTTGAAAGAAGATTCCACTACTTCATGAACTACACTGAAGGTTTAATGCACGTTGGACAAAGAGACCAATCTTGGGTAAGAATATCTAAAGATGACGTTGCTAAAGGATTCAAATTAGAACACATAGGTGAAGTTATGTACGCTATGATGAAAGATGAATTCGATGCAGTTGTTGATAAATGTGCTGTAACTATAATAACTGATGAAGCTATGGTTAATG
The DNA here is from genome assembly GCF_034113885.1 of Intestinibacter sp. Classification (GTDB taxonomy): domain Bacteria; phylum Bacillota; class Clostridia; order Peptostreptococcales; family Peptostreptococcaceae; genus Intestinibacter. The sequence continues at coordinate 10,070 of NZ_JAXEWM010000047.1, read as the reverse complement.
ACTTAAAACATGAAGCTGTTGAAAGATACAACGCTAGAGATGACAGATTAGAACAATTAACTGACGAAGCAGTTGATGATTTCTATTCTTGCAACATGTGTCAAGCATTCGCTCCAGCTCACGTTTGTATAGTAACTCCAGAAAGACTTGGATTATGTGGTGCAGTTTCTTGGTTAGATGCTAAAGCTACTAAAGAACTTAACCCAACAGGACCATGTCAACCAATAGCTAAAGGTCCTTGCCTAGATGAAAAGAAAGGTATCTGGCAATCAATGTCTGATGCAGTTAACCAAATATCTCAAGGTGCTGTAGAAAACGTAACATTATACTCTATAATGGAAGATCCAATGACTTCTTGTGGATGCTTCGAATGTATATGTGGTATAATGCCTGAAGCTAACGGATTAGTTATAGTAAACAGAGAATATGCTGGTACTACTCCAGTTGGTATGACATTCGGTGAATTAGCTTCTATGACTGGTGGTGGAGTTCAAACTCCAGGATTCATGGGTCATGGTAGACATTTCATCTCTTCTAAGAAATTCGCTTACACTGAAGGTGGACCAGAAAGAATAGTATGGATGCCTAAAGAATTAAAAGATTCTGTTGGAGAAAAATTAAATAAAACTGTAAAAGAAATGGCTGGTATAGATAACTTCACTGATATGATATGTGATGAAACTATAGCTGTTGATTCTGAAGCAGTTTGTGCTTTCCTTGAAGAAAAAGGACATCCAGCATTATCTATGGATTTCATAATGGGAGAATAATTATAGATTAATTTAAGATAACACAATAGGGGGAAAATACACATGGAAACTTTAAACGATAGAAAATATAGTCCAAAACATACTTGGGCAAAATTAGATGGAGAATTCGCATATATAGGAGTAACTGACTTTGCTCAAGATCAATTAGGTGAAGTTCTATTCGTAGAAATGCCAGAAATAGAAGATGAATTAACTAAAGACGTAGACTTTGGTGTAATAGAATCTTCAAAAGTTGCTTCTGAATTATTCGCTCCATTATCAGGAGAAGTAGTTGAAATAAACGAAGATAAATTAGAAGACGAACCAGAATATGTTAATGAAGCTCCATACGATGCTTGGATATGCAAAATAAAAGTTGCTGATCCTGCTGAATATGATACATTATTAACAGCTGAAGAATACGAAGCTACTTTATAAAAATTTGAACCCAATTAATTCGGATAAATAAATAAAGAAGTATAGCGAAAGTGAGTGCACGCGCTTTTGCTATACTTTTTATTTAAAATAACATAATTTAATAGGAATTTAGGTTTTCTTAATTGAAATTAATAGGGAAAAAGGTGAAAATCCTTTACAGTTCCCGCTACTGTAATATAGACGAAACCATGGACCACTGTGATTTACGGGAAGGTTGGGAGTAGGATGAAGTTAAGTCAGGAGACCTGCCTAAATGAAAAGTGATTTTACCTCGGGAGATAGGAGTTATTCACGATTATTGAAATTAGGTTAGGATGTTGCTTAGTTCATTTATGAAAATTGGCTAATGTAAACTTAATGAAATAAAGAGTTTGTAATTATGAGTCTTCAAGATGAAGGCTTTTTTTATTTAGTAGAAAATGTATAAATTTTAATTTTATGAGATAATAACGTTATAAAAGTATATTGAATATGATAAAATAGTATTGAGACTTTGAATATTTAATGTATGTATATATTATATTTTGGGGAGGATAAAATATGGCAAAGGTTGTTTTTAGACCATCAGGTAAAACAATAGAATGTGAAGTAGGGGATAATTTATTAGAAGTAGCTAGAAGAGCAGATGTATATATAGAAGCTCCATGTAATGGTAGTAAAAGCTGTGGAAAATGTAAAGTAAAACTACTAAGTGGTGAAGTTAAACAAGAGATATCATCTCATTTAACTGACGAAGATAAAGCAGACGGATATATACTAGCATGCTGTTCAACAATCATATCAGACATAGAAGTTCTTACAAATTCTTCTTTAGATATGGCAATGAGAGGTATGAAGGTTGAAGGTGGAGATACTGCTAAAGACAAAGCGTTATTTGACAGAGCTGTAGAAATAGCTCAAAATCATGATTTAACTTTAGAAACTAACATAAAGAAAACTTGTATAACTCTAGACGAGCCAACTCTAGACGACAATATAAGTGATGTAGACAGATTAGAAAGACACATAAGCATGAATTTTGGAAAAGAAATGACTTATGATATAGAAGTTCTAAAGAAAATGCCAAAAGCATTTAGAGAAAATAATTTTGAAATAACTATTACATATAGAGATTTCGATGATAGATTAGAAATAATAGATGTTGAATCAGGTAATACAGAAGGTGAATTATACGGTTTAGCAATAGATATAGGTACAACTTCAGTTGTTGTATGCTTAGTTAATATGATAACTAATGAAGTAGTAGAAAAAGGTGCATCAGGAAATGGACAACTTCAATTCGGTGCAGACGTTATAAATAGAATAATTTACGCTATCAAGAAAAACAACATAGAAAAAGCTAAGGCTGCAATAGTAGACGACACTTTAAATATGTTAATAAATGAATTATTAAAAGCATCAGGTATAAAGAGAAACAACATAGTTAGCGTTGTTGCATCAGGAAATACAACAATGGCTACTTTATTCTTAGGAATATATCCAGACTTCTTAAGATTAGAACCATTTATACCACCATTCTTCAAATCACCAAAATTAACTGCTAAAGAAGTTGGCTTAGATATAAATCCAAGTGCAGGTGTTTACCTATCACCAAATGTAGCGAGCTATGTAGGTGGAGACATAACAGCAGGTGTATTAGCAGCAGGTATATGGGCAAATGAAGAAAATGTTTTATTCATAGACTTAGGTACTAATGGAGAAATAGTATTTGGTAACCAAGATTTCATGATGAGCTGTGCATGCTCAGCAGGTCCTGCTTTTGAAGGTGGAGGAATTAGCTGTGGTATGAGAGCTTCAGCTGGAGCAATAGACAGCGTAGATATAGATCCTGAAACTTTAGTACCAACATTAAGAACTATAGATAATGAACCTGCAATAGGTATATGTGGTTCTGGTATAATCGATTTAATATGCGAAATGCTTAAAGAAAATATCATTGACAGAAGAGGTAAAATACATAGAGACCTACAAAATGAAAGAATTAGATTTGATGAAAATGATATCGGAGAATATGTATTAGCATTTGAAAAAGACAATGAACACTTAAGCAGTGATTTATTTATAACAGAAGTAGATATAGACAACTTCATAAGAACTAAAGGAGCTATATACTCAGGAGCTGCTACATTAATCGAAAGTTTAGGAATGGACTTTGATTGTGTAGATAAGGTTTATATAGCAGGTGGTATAGGAAACCACCTAAATATAGAAAACTCTGTATTTATAGGATTACTTCCTGATATAGATAGAGATAAATTCCAATATATAGGAAACAGTTCACTAATAGGTTCTTACTTAACATTATTAAGTGATGAAGCAAGAGCTAAACTAGAAGAAATAGCAAGTATAATGACATATATCGAATTAAGTGTATATCCAACATATATGGATGAATTCGTATCTTGTTGCTTCTTACCTCATACAAATATAGATGCATTTCCAAGTGTAAAAGCTATATTAGAGGGGTAAATATATAATAAAATAGAATTAAAGTCAAATACAGTATTTTTAAATATTGTGTTTGACTTTATATAAACAAGAGTGCTATACTAAAGGTATATGAATATTAAGTAATGAAATCATGAAGGTTTCTATGGTATTGTAATACCTTAGAGACCTTTTTTTGATTTTTAGTAAAATCGCTTTAAAAGTTTTATAGGAGGGTGATTTATATGTGTGAATCAGCAGCATTTGTTTTAGGAAAAAATAATGAATTAACAAGAGTTATGGAAAATGTAGTTAATGTAAATCCTGTTAATGGAAAAGTGTATCTAACAGATTTACTAGGCGAAGAAAAAATACTAGACGGATACATAAAAGAAATTAAATTAATGGATCACAAAATAATATTAGCTCAAGATTAATACAAAGTTATTTTAAAAGTATTAAATTTATCTTAGCTGAAAAATATCAAGATGAGGTATAGCACATGATAATAGCAGTGATAGATGGAATGGGCGGGGGAATAGGCGCCCAAATTATATCAGCTTTGAGAGATGAATTGCCTACATATATTGATATATATGCTCTAGGTACAAATTCAATTGCAACTAGCGCGATGATGAAATCTCATGCTAACAAAGGAGCTACTGGAGAAAACGCCATTGTAGTATCATCTAAAAAAGCTAATATAATAGTTGCCCCAATTGCTGTAACTATGCCAAATGCAATGATGGGAGAGGTTACTGGCAGAATTAGTGAAGCTATATGTGATAGTGAGGCTTTAAAAATATTATTACCTATTATGCCAGAGAATTTTTCTTTAGTAGGGGTAGAGAACAAACCATTATCTTTATTGATAAAGGATACAATAAAGGTAATTAAAAAAGAATTTAACATAAAATAATATAGTTGGAGGAAGATAAAATGATATTCAATAAAGACTTAGTAAGATACCACCATGACCATGATTGTGGATGCGGATGCGGTCACGATCATGCACATACACATAGCCACGGAGATGGTTGTGAACATACACATAGCCATAGTCATGAACATGGTCACGACCATGATCATTCACATACTCATGGAGATGGCTGTGGATGCGGACATAGTCATGCAGAAGTAGAAAATAAAGACGAAAAAACTTTAAATATATTACTAGTTCATTGGGTAAACCACAATCAATCTCATGAAGAAGGATTCCAAGAATGGGTAGAAAAAGCTAAAGCTATGGGTAAAACTGAAACAGCTGAATGCATAGAAAAAGCAATCGAATACATGCAAAAGGCTAATGAAATGTTAGTAGAAGCTAAAAAAAATATGTAATGATTATAAATAGGAGTGATATGAATTTATTTTTATATCACTTCTTTTTTTTGTTGTAATTAAATTCTTGTAATCGGCGAAAAGGTTCGCTAATTAGATGTCAAAGTGGTAGAATGTAATAAATACAACTAAAATGAATTGGAGGAGTACACGATGAAAGACGGACATATACATACACCATACTGTCCTCATGGGACAAAGGATACTTTTGATGATTATGTGAAAAAAAGTATAGAGGTAGGTCTTGATGAAATATCATTTACAGAGCATTTCCCGCTTCCAGACGGATTTAAAGATCCAGCGCCGGATGATGATAGCTCAATAAAGTTAAATCAAATGGAGGATTATTTAAAGGACGTAAATGAGATAAAAAATAAATACAAGGACCAAATAAAGATAAATGTAGGTGCAGAAGTAGACTATATAGAGGGATTTGAGGAAGGTATAAAGGATTTACTAAACAAATACGGAGAATATTTAGAGGATAGTGTTTTATCAGTACATATGGTCAAAATAGATGATCAATACTATTGTATGGATTTTAGTAGCGGTGAATTTGAGAAGCTTATAGATTTGCTAGGCTCAGTAGAGGATGTATATAACCTTTACTATGAAACGCTTATAAAGGCAGTAAAAAGCGATTTAGGACCATATAAACCTAAGAGAATAGGACATATAAATTTAGTCAGAAAATACAATAAAAAATATCCATATGATTACTCTAAAAATCAAAAATTAAAAGAATTAGTAGAGTTAATAAGCGAAAAAGGATATGAATTAGATTACAATGTGGCTGGCTTATTTAAAGAAGACTGTGGAGAAACCTATATAAGTGGGTATTTGGCTGAATTAGTTAAAAAATACAATATAAAAGTAGTTTTAGGTTCAGATTCACATAGTGCAAAATATATAGATAAATACGAAATAAATATATAAAACATATAGATAAATGGAGGTTTATGACCCATATGTTTTTTATATGAGTACCATTTATTAAAATTTATATGATGCAAAAATAGCTGATTTTTATGATATCGATTGATATTGTGAGAATCAGTTATTTTATTATTTAAATAAGTTTATTATTAAAATTTTATAAACAAATTTAAAAAAATAAATTGAAATGTGCATTTTTTATCAATAAAATAAGAAAAAATAAGATTATAAATATTCTGAAAAAGAAATTTGTAATTTTGATTTTTTATTATTTTAATAAATATTTCAAAAATTACAAGAATTTTGTTTATTTAAAAAAGTAATAAAAAATAGTAAAAAATAAAAATAAATAAAGTATTTAATATAAAAAATGAATAAAAAATAGTATAAAATCGGTATAAGGTTTAAAAAATAAATAATAAATATCCAAATATTGAAAAAAATATATCCATATGATAATCTTTAAATAAGAACAGTTCAAATGTAAACGGTTTTAATATTATATTTATTATTTTAATATTAAAATTTATACAGTTAATATATTAACAAAGAAATAGGGAATGAAAAAAGGCTTTAATTATATGGGATATATAAATATATGAAAAAATTATATATTAAAAATAGGGGGATCAAGGAATTGAGTAATTTAAACGAAAAAAGTAAAATGGATTTTATGGTAATTGGATTTGCAATTTTTTCAATGCTATTTGGTGCAGGAAATTTAATATTTCCACCATTCTTAGGATTTTTGACAGGCTCTGCTTGGATGGTTGGATTTTTAGGATATGTACTAGCAGATATAATATTAGGTGTATCTGGAATTATGACATCTCTAAATCATAACTATGAGGAAAACGGTGCCATATCTATAGCATCTAGAGTAGATAAGAGATTAGGATTATTATTAGGAATAATTATGATTACATGTATAGGACCAGCAGTTGCTATACCTAGAACTGGAGCTATAACTTTTGAAATAAGTGTACTTCCATTATTTCCAAGCTTTAATCCTTTAGTATTTTCAATAATATTCTTTGGAATTACTTTAGCATTTACAATTACTAAATCTAAAGTAATCGATGTTATAGGAAAAGTATTCACACCAATATTATTAATCGCATTAGCTATATTAATAATAAAAGGAATAATTAGTCCTATAGGAGATATGAGTCAAACTCCAGCTATATCAGGTAGTGTGTTTGGAGAAGGATTAGCTCAAGGTTATCAAACTATGGATGCATTAGGAGCAGTTGCACTTGCATCACTTGTAATGGGATCAATACTTTCTAAAGGGTATACTGATAAAAAAGAAAAACGTAAAATATTAGTTAAATCTAATGTAGTTGCAGCATTATTTTTAATATTAGTATATGGAGGATTATGCTACATAGGTGCTACAGCATCAACAACTTTAAATGTGAATTTAGGTCAAACTGGATTACTTACAACATTAACTTATTTAATAATGGGTAATTTTGGAAAAGTATTGTTGGCTATAATAGTTTTCTTCGCTTGTCTTACAACTTCAGTTGGATTAACTTCAGTAGCGGCAGGATTTTATGAAGAAGTTTCAGGTGGAAGATTAAATTATAAGGTTTTAGTAGTAGCTATTTGTGTTATATCTACTATTATATCTACTATGGGTGTAAGTACTATAATAATGGTTGCAGGACCTCTACTAGACATAATATATCCTGCAGCAGTAACATTAATAGTATTGACATTAATGAGCAGCAAAGTAAAAAGCAATGCAGTATTTAATATATCATCAATAGTAGCTGCTTTATTTGGAGTAATGAATGTTTTAAAGGTAGAATTTGTACAAAGCTTACCTTTATCAGAAGTAGGATTAAATTGGATATTACCAGTTTTAATAGTTGCTTTAATTACTAACTTTGTAACAGGCTTTAAACATAAAGAAGATGAATTAGATGCCGATACACAAATATTATAATTAGATAGAATACCCTTCTTGTTAATATATTCCCTTTATAATAGTGTTTTATAAGTACTGTTATAAAGGGAATTTTAATTTTATGATTATAATGATAAGTAAAATAAAAATAAATTATTGACTAGTATAGAAATATAAGGTATACTAACAGTACTGGAGAAGTACTCAAGTGGCTCAAGAGGATCCCCTGCTAAGGGATTAGGCTGGGTAACCGGTGCGAGGGTTCGAATCCCTCCTTCTCCGCCATGATTAAATTATAAATATTTGCTAATAGAGCAGTGTAAAATTTGTTTTTACACTGCTTATTTTGTTGTATAAAAAAACTTTTTTTAATAAAATAAAATAAGTAGGAAGGGGGATTGGAAATATTTATGAAAAATATTCACGCGAGAACGAGAAAAATGCTAAACTATGGAAATTTAGAAAAGTATAGGATAGTAGCGGAATCATTAATAGTAGGATTGATGGTAGGATTGGTAATAGTATCACATAGATTGATATTATCTAAGCTATTTTCTTTATTTAATAGTTTTTATAGTTTGGGGAGAGAAAATACCTTTTATATACCAGTGATATTTTTAGTTTTGATAGCATTAGGCTATATAGTTGGGAAATTTGTAAAAATAGATCCTATGATAACAGGTAGTGGTATACCTCAGGTAGAAGGTATTTTACTTAGAAAGCTTAAACAAAAGTGGTATAGTGTTTTAATTTTGAAATTTATAGGTGGACTTGTATGTCTAGGTGCAGGATTATCTCTAGGAAGAGAAGGCCCTTCTGTGCAAATAGGTGCATGTGTAGGTGAAGGATTTGCCAGAACGACTAAAAAAATGGACAACGAGAAAAAATATTTTGTAACATGTGGTGCAAGTGCGGGGCTTGCTGCGGCTTTTAATGCTCCGATGGCAGGGGTTATGTTTTCACTTGAGGAGGCGCATAAAAATTTCTCGCCGATAGTATTGTTATCTGCGATATCGGCAGCTCTTATGGCGGATTTTGCATCAAAGAATTTCTTTGGATTGAAGCCTTCTTTAAATTTTCATCAATTATCAGCAATGCCTTTAAAATATTATTGGGCGCTTTTAATATTAGGTGCGGTAATAGGAATAAGTGGAACGATTTTTAACAAGGGATTACTGGTTTCGCAAAATATATATAAAAAGACAAATTTATCTATAGAGATGAAATGTATAATACCATTTATAATAACAGGAGTTGTTGGATTGACAATACCTGCTTTATTAGGTGGGGGACATGATTTAATTATGAGTTTGCAAGATACAAATATGCCTATTAACATATTGATGATGTATATCGTGATTAAGTTTATATTTACATTTGCATGCTTTGGATCTGGAGCACCTGGAGGGATATTTTTCCCATTATTGACTTTGGGTTCTCTAGTAGGAGATTTAGTTGGTATTATTATGGTAACTTACCTAGGAATTCCATCACAATATTTGTTGAATTTTATAGTAATAGCGATGGCAGGTCATTTTGCAGCTATAGTTAAATCACCTATAACTGCGATTATATTAATATCAGAAATGACTGGTTCACTTAATCACTTACTGTCTTTGGCGTTTGTATCTGTAGTTGCGCTTTTAGTTTCTGATTTATTGAAAACAAAACCAATTTACGAAGCTTTACTAGAGAGAATATTGAAAAACAACCACCTTACATTAGAGGGAAGCTATAACAGAAAGACTTTGATAGAAGTTTCTGTAGAATTAGGAAGTAATTTAGATAATCATTACATACAAGATATTATTTGGCCTGAGGGATCTCTAGTTGTATCTATAGTCAGAGGTGAAAAGGAAATTATTCCACACGGAGATACCCTGTTATTAGCTGGTGACTTGGTTACAGTTATGACTAATGAGAAGGATGCTCCAATTGTCTTGGAGGATGTAGGGCAAAAGGCTAGCTGTTCCTAGTCAATTCATAAATTTAGTTCGTTAAATGTATTTTTATATTAAAATAAGTGAACAATTAAATAAGGATATTTTATAGAGATATATCTGATATAATATGATAATGTAAATAATTTAATAAATTTTATACATTAAGGTGGAAAATATGATAGATATAGATAAATTAAATGAAAATCAACAAATGGCAGTCAAGCATGTTGACGGTCCGTGTATGGTATTGGCAGGCCCTGGTTCTGGCAAGACTAGAGTAATTACGTACAGAATAGTTAATATGGTCATGAATGAAGGCAT
>NZ_JAXEWM010000046.1:0-13808 GCF_034113885.1 Intestinibacter sp. | reverse complement strand
ACGAGTTTAAAGGAGATTGTAATAATATAAAAAGGGAAATAAGTGATAAAATTTATTTTAAATTAGAAAAATCTAATGATGTTCTTAATAAATGGGTTAAATTTTTTAACTCTAATAAAGAGTTATCAGAAAATATTGTTATATCTAATTTAGATAAAATAAATGATTATAGAGTAGAAGTTAATAAAATATTGGATAATATAGATAATAATATTAAAATGATACAGTTTGATATCGAAAATATTACTTCAATTGATGATATTAAAAATTTGCAAAGAGAAATAAATAAAATAGAATATCATGTTAGAGGTTCTAAATATGAAAAAATGCTTTTTGCAAATAATGATTTACTACAAGATATAATTATTGATTTTAATGAGATAAATGTAAATTTAAGAGACAGAGTATTTTTAAATGATAAGATAATTGATATTAAATCTAGATATTCAGGAACTATATTAGAAAATGTAATGTTAAATAAAATTGATGAGATAGAAGGATATTTAGAAAAATTAGAAATAGAATATATATCTGATATTCAAAAAAATATAGTAGTTAAAATTAATAATATGAATTATAGTGAATGTATACAAAATATTAATAAACTATCAAATAAACCTTTATATTTAAGCCAAAAGGGGATTAAAGAAATTGATAAAATAATAGACTTATTACAGGTAAGATTAAATGATAATAAAATTGATACAATAGTCCATATGTTTAAAGAATTAGACGAAAATAATAAGAAGAAATGTTTAGCAGCTTTATTAGGTTTATAGTAGCATTAATTTTTATATTATAAACATATATAGATATTGAATACATGTTTTGAATAATAAAAAAATAGAGAGATGATATATTTCGAAATCCAAAACTTCTATCGAATTTCAAGTGAATCTTCCTATAAATATATTTCTATCTCTATATTTTTATTAACTTAATTTTTTTTGTTCGAACATTTTAGTTCAAACGGGTTGAACTTTTAAGTCTGAACGGGTCGAACATTTTAGTTCACAGTTATGGATTTAAACTCGTAAGGTTCGGATAAAATGCGCTATGTACCGGATTTAGAGTAACTTCATATGGATTTAAATCCGTAAGGTTCGGATGAAATGCGCTATGTACCGGATTTAGAGTAACTTCATACGGATTTAAATCCGAAAGATTCGGATGAAATGCGTTATGTACCGGATTTAGAGTAACTTCATACGGATTTAAATCCGTAAGGTTCGGATAAAATGCGCTATGTCCCGGATTTGAAGTAACTTCATACGGATTTAAATCCGTAAGGTTCGGATAAAATGCGTTATGTACCGGATTTAAATCCGAATACATTTTTATGCCAATAATAATTAAAAAATAAAAGAGACTCAAAACAGAGTCTCTCTATAAATCAACTTCTATATATTTATTTCCACAGTATTCTAACACGCGAATCAAGTCACTGTACTCAATAGATAGAGTAGTTGTATTGATTCCAGGATGCATAAGAACTTTGTGTCCTGTAAGATCCTTGTCTAGTAAAACTATTACCTTTCCAGAGTCGTTTACTACTCCAAGTGGGGTTACTGAACCTTTAGTCAGCTTTAATAGCTCGTATAGCTTTTCTTCGCTTGCAAAGCTAAGTCTTTTGCTTCCTATAATAGCTCTAAGAGCCTTTAGGTCAGCCCTTTTAGTTTCTGTTACAAAATAAAGATAGTAGTTTTTAGCAGTGTCTTGTAAAAATAAGTTCTTGCAGCCAATGCCCTTTATATTTTTTGTAACAACCTTAACAGCTTCAAAAGCTGTAAATACTGGTTCATGATCTATTTTATCGTATTTTATATTTAGCTTTTCTAAAAGCTCATATACCTTTTTTTCAGTTGAGCCTTTAAAATGCTCTTTATTTTCTTGTATTGTAGCTTGCATTTTTTCCTCCTACTTAAATTATTAAGCCGTTTGATTGTCGATACTGTGTTGCATCTTCATAGTACATAATATTGTATAGATAGATCCAAATAATATAAATCCAATTCCGATTATCATATTAAAAGGAATAAATTCTTTTAATACTATAAATGCTAAAACTGGAGCTATAATTGGTTTGAAGAAAAATATTAGTGAAGTTGTATTTGCATCAGTATATTCCATTGCTAGGAAATAGAAGCAATATCCCATACCTGTAACGCCAACAGCTATATATAAAAATACTGGTATACTAGTTGCTGTGTAGCCTGTAAATAAAGGAACATTTGCAAATGTATCTAGATTATGGCTGATTAAGAAATCGGCTATACTACTTATATGGCTCATCAAAGTTAAAACTAAAAGCTCTAAGCTACCAAATATAAAGCTAAAGCAAGTTACAACAGTTCCGCCGAATTTACTTGTAGATTTTTTCCCACATACACCGTAAAATGCAAATGTAAGTGCTGATAATATTGTCAATGTAATACCTACAGGTGATAATTTAGTATGAAGAGGATTTATTATAAATAAAATTCCTACTACCTGCATTATTAAAGCTATGATATTGTGTTTGTATATTGGCGCTTTTAATAATAAATGTGCAAAAAATAACACGAATATAGGATTGCAACTAAATATTGAAGCGACTACAGATGCTTTTGTATTTATAACTGCTAATTGATATAATATCATACTTATTACTATGCATATAAATCCCAACCAAGCGAATTGAAGTAAATCCTTTTTTTCTAAATTGATTTTTTTAGCTTTTAATACTTTTAAAGCAAATGGCAATAATACTAAGCTCCCCACCAAGAAACGAGAAACTGTCATCTGTATAGAGTTAAAGTTTCCAGAAACTAGCTTTAAAGATATTTCCATTGTACTGAAGAAAAAAGTACTCAAAGCTATACATAAATATCCTTTTTTCAAAGTGAACACCTCCACAATTTATATTAATACCAATATTTGTCATTTGCAAGAGATTATAAAATTATTTTTGGTAGAGCTGATATTATTAATATGATAAAATATATTAATATGGAATATAATAATTAAAAAAGGAGGACTTAAATATGTCAAAAAAAGAAGATTTGACAAGCAGTGAAAAGCGTGACAGCTTTACATCGAAAACAGGTTTTATACTTGCGTGTATAGGTTCAGCTGTAGGCCTTGGAAACATATGGCTATTTCCATATAGAGTAGGCCAATTTGGAGGAGCTGCTTTTTTAATTCCCTACATAATATTTATTGTATTATTGGGGTATACTGGACTTATGGGCGAATTTGCTTTTGGTAGAATGAGTCAAACAGGTCCAATAGGATCATTTAAAATGGCTTTAGAAACTAAAAATAAAAAATGGGGAGGATTTTTAGGAATCATACCTGTGTTTGGTGCTTTTGGTATAGCAGTAGGATATGCAGTAGTAGTAGGATGGTTTATAAGATTTTTAGTTGGATTTATAACAGGTAGTGCTATATCATCAGCAGATAGTGGAGCTTATTTTGGGCAAATTGCAGGACCTTTTGGAAGTATTATTTGGCATTTGATAGCACTTATAATAGTTACTATAGTGTTGATATCTGGTGTTTCTAAGGGAATAGAAAAGATGAACAAAATCATGATGCCTGCATTTTACGTTTTATTTGTAGTATTAGTGGTGAAGGTACTTACATTAGATGGAGCCGTAGATGGATTAAAATATTTAGTTTTTCCTGAATGGTCATGTCTACTTAGTCCAAAGACGTGGATTTACGCTTTAGGTCAGGCATTTTTCTCACTTTCGCTTGCAGGCTCTGGTATGATAGTTTATGGAAGCTATTTAAAAAGAGACGTAGATATTATATCAAGTGCTAAAAATACAGTAATATTCGATACCTTAGGGGCATTTTTAGCTGGACTTATTATAATACCAGCAGTTTTTGCGTTTGGATTAGATCCAGCTGCAGGACCACCGCTTCTATTTATAACTATACCATCTGTATTTAAGCTGATGCCATTTGGTAGACTATTTGGTATAATTTTCTTTGTATCAGTTTTATTTGCTTCTATAACATCTTTAATGAACTTATTAGAAGTGCCTATAGAGGCTGTACAAAATACTTTTAAGCTAAGTAGAAAATTATCAGTGGCTATAGTAGTGATAGCAGCATTTTTAATAGGATTATTTGTAGAAAATGGAGATGTACTTGGTTCTTGGATGGACTTTGTATCTATTTATATAATTCCACTAGGTGCATTTATAGCTGCTGTTATGTTCTTCTGGGTTATAGGAATCGAGAGAGCAAAATCAGAAATAGAATGTGGTTCAGAGAAGAAACTAGGAAAGCTATTTGAAATAAGTGCTAAATACGTTTTTGTATTCTTAACTATATTTGTATTGATTGCAGGAATTCTTTTAGGCGGTATAGGCTAATATTGAATAAAATCCTTTCTAACTATTTTTAAATATTTAGGAAGGATTTTTGTTGTTTATAAAAAAATTATATTTAGAGTAAATTATTATAAATTAAGGAGAAAAGATGGATAAAATAACTTTTAATTATGAGGATAAAATCTTAGATGTAGATATAATATACAGAAAGAGAAAAAATATATCTATAAAAATAACTCCAAAGGATAGGATACAGATAATTGCGCCACATAAAGTGCCTATAAAAATATTAAAGGAAACTATAGAGAAAAATTCAAGCTGGATCTTGTCAAAGCTAGATAAATTTAAAAATATGGACGATTCTTTTTTAAAAAGAGATTACGTAGATGGTGAGATATACTATTATATTGGAAAGCCTCATTATTTGAAGATAATAAAAGATAAAAATATGCAAAATAAGAAAAATTACAATTATATAAGTATAAAAGAAGAATATATTGAGATTAGGACAAATAATTGGGAAGGAGAATATTTAAAGGAGAGCTTGAAAAAATGGTATAAGCTAAAAAGTGAGGAAATTGTTATGGATAGACTCGCTTATTTAAGAGAGCAAAGTGATTATTTTAGAAAAATCGAGCCCAATTTAATAAAGGTGAAAGAGCAAAAGAAAATTTGGGGCAGCTGTAATTCTAATAAAAACATCTACATAAATTCAAAAATATCTATGCTACCTGTAGAGGCTATCGATTATATAATAGCACATGAATTTTGTCATATACTTTATATGAATCATTCAAAGGATTTTTACGCTTCAGTCGAAAAAATAATACCTAATTACAAAGAAATAAATTTATGGTTGAAGAAAAATAGCTATAAATTTACTTTATAATCTGCATTATTATTTGTCGGTAATTGTATATTTCGCTTTATTTGTTAAAATATAAGCTCGAAATCCGATGCTGAAATTTGATGAAAATTAAGTTTTTTGTAAATATAGTAAATTTTGAAAAAACTTTGAAAAATCGTGTTGACTTTAAATTACAATCTGAATATAATATAAGTATAATAAATGAAAAACAAAAAAACAAAAGCTTTGACGGAGACAAAAATGTTCGTTGATTAATTACAGAGAGTCGGTGATGCTGAGAGCCGATGTTAATTTGAACATATAATGATCACTCCTAGCTTCCATATTGAACGGGTGACTTATTAAATATGGACGTTCGCTAACGTTACATAGCTATAGTTAAGATTAGCTCTGACTAGAAAAAATGAGGGATAGTCATTTATTATATGGCTATAAATAAGGTGGTACCGCGGAATATAACTTTCGTCCTTATGAGTGATAAAGTGTTGCTTATATAGGAAGAAAGTTTTTTTTATTGCAAAATTTCCTATAAGCACACAATTTGAAACCAATTAAAAATTTAACTAATTTCAAAGGAATTTATAGGGGGTAAATATTATGAAGAGAAACGTATATGCAAAATTAAATCAAGGTATGGATTCATTTTTAAGAGTAGCCATGACATTAAGAAGAAAAGAGTTATCAGTAGAAGCAATAAGTATGAATAGAGAAAATTCAGGAATGTACCTTACAATAAATGAAGATGAAACATCTTTAGAAGAAGTAGTAAACCACATGAGAAAATTATATGATGTTACAGATTTACAAGTACAATAATATCGAGAATAATCTAAAAACAAAAAATAGTCGGAATATTTAAAAAAAATAAAATGTAAAAAATAATAAAAATTTAAAAATTTGTTTGAAAAATATGTAAGATTGAGATATAATATCTTATACCA
The DNA here is from genome assembly GCF_034113885.1 of Intestinibacter sp. GTDB lineage: Bacteria > Bacillota > Clostridia > Peptostreptococcales > Peptostreptococcaceae > Intestinibacter. The sequence goes on along the minus strand of NZ_JAXEWM010000046.1, from coordinate 7,677 downwards.
AAATATGGAATATATTAAATAACAATTTATAATAAATTAAATTGCTTAATGGTAAATAATTAATAACTTTTTAAATAACTGATTTGGATATTCTATTTTTATAGTTTTATCAATAAAAATAATTAATATATATAAATAACAAGGGGGATTTTCAGTAATGAGAATGTTTTATGACAAAGACGTAAGCATGGACGCTTTACAAGGAAAAAAAGTAGCAATATTAGGATATGGTAGTCAAGGTCATGCACATGCACAAAACTTAAGAGATAGCGGTGTAGATGTAATAATAGGTTTACATGATGGATCAAAATCAGCAGTAAGAGCTAAAGAAGATGGATTTGAAGTAGTAAGTGTAGCAGAAGCTACTAAAGCAAGTGACGTAGTAATGTGCTTATTACCAGATGAAAAACAAAGAATAGTATACGCTGAAAGTATAAAAGATAATCTTAAAGAAGGACAAACATTAGCATTTGCTCATGGATTTAATATACATTTTGGATATATAACTCCACCAGAATATGTAGACGTTATAATGGTTGCTCCTAAAGGACCAGGTCACTTAGTAAGAAGTGTATTCAAAGAAGGAAGCGGTGTTCCAGATTTATTCGCAGTATATCAAAACTACACTGGTAAAGCTGAAGAAACAGTTTTAGCTTATGCTAAAGGTATAGGTGGAACTAGAGCTGGTGTACTAGAAACTACTTTCAAAGAAGAAACTGAAACTGACTTATTCGGTGAACAAGCTGTTCTTTGCGGTGGATGCGAAGAGTTAATAAAAGCTGGTTTCCAAACATTAGTAGATGCTGGATACCAACCAGAAATAGCTTACTTCGAATGCTTACATGAAATGAAATTAATAGTTGACTTAATGTACAACGGTGGACTTGAAGCAATGAACTATTCAGTAAGTGAAACTGCTGAATATGGTGGATATGTATCAGGTAAGAGAGTTATAGGTGAAGAATCTAAGAAAGCTATGAAAGAAGTATTAGCTGATATACAAAGCGGTAAATTCGCTAAAGAATTCATAGCTGAATGTGAAAGTGGATGCAAGAAATTCCATGCTATGAGAGAAGAACAATACAGTGCTCAAATATCTGAAACAGGTAGACAATTAAGAAGCATGATGTCATTCTTAAAATAGAAATAAGATAGACAATTTATATAAAAGCTAATAAAAGCATATTGGAAATTACAACTATATAATTTCCAATATGCTATAAAAAACAAAGTTTATTGGGGCAACATTAAAAATATATAGTTGCCTTTTAAAATAAATTTAGTATTACCTCATGTAATTTCAGAATATTCAAAAAAATTAAGGGAGGTTTTACTTTTTTTCTTGGTAAATAATTAATATAAATAACTGGTATATATAAAATTTATTCAATATATTTAGATAAAAAGGAAATAAAGGGAATGGAAATACGGATTTTTTAATTAAAAAAAGACGAAAAGAAAGTTTAAGGGGGACAAAGACAATATGCAAGGCGCTAATCTTATAGTTGAATGTTTAATAAAAGAAGGTGTAACCACTATGTTTGGTTATCCAGGAGGGACAGTAATACCTATATATGATGCTTTATACGATTATACAGACAAAATAAAACATGTAAGAACCTCACATGAACAAGGTGCAGTTCATGCAGCTGATGGATATTCTAGAAGCTCTGGAAAAACAGGTGTATGTGTAATTACATCAGGTCCAGGAGCTACTAATGCAGTTACTGGAATAGCTACTGCATATATGGATTCATCACCTCTTGTCGTAATATCAGGTCAAGTTGGAACAAGCCTATTAGGAAAGGATACATTCCAAGAAATAGATATAACAGGTGTAACATATTCTATAACAAAACACAATTTCTTAGTTAGAGATTTAAAAGAATTACCTAATATAATAAGAGATGCTTTTATAATAGCAAATGAAGGTAGAAAAGGTCCAGTTCTTATAGATATACCTAAAAATTTACAGGTTTCAGAGATAGATTACAATATGGACGATTATATACCTTCAAATCAAAACAAAAAGGTAAAAGATCAATTCCAAATAAGAGAAGAAAACGAAACTAAAAGTAAATTGCAAGCTGCTGCAGATTTAATAAAGGAATCTAAAAAGCCTGTTATATATGCAGGTGGAGGAGTAAAATCAGTAGATCAATATGAATTACTTAAAGAATTTGCAGAAAAAATAAATACACCAGTATTAAATACTCTTATGGGACTTGGCGGTATAGATAGAAAAAATCCACTTTCTTTTGGACTTGTAGGAATGCATGGAAGTAGAGAAGCTAACCTAGCTATATCAAATGCCGATTTAGTTATATCTGTAGGGGCACGTTTTAGCGATAGAGTAATAGGTAACAAGGATGAATTTGCTAAAAACGCTAAGGTTATACAAATTGATATAGATTCATCTGAAATAAGCAAAAATATACCAGCTGAAATAGCTTTAGTAGGAGATTTAGGTGATGTACTAGAAGGTCTTTTAGAAAAAGTAGAGCCAAAAGACAATTCAGCTTGGTTAGATGAAATAGAAACTTTCAAAGACAATGAACACGTAGTAGATAAGGATGAATTCCATCCTAAAAATATAATAGAAGCATTTAACAAAAAATTAGGCGGTAATACTACTGTAGTGACAGACGTAGGTCAACATCAAATGTGGGCAGCACAATACTGGAAGTTTGAGCAAGGTAGAACTTATATAACTTCTGGAGGCCTTGGAACTATGGGATTTGGATTAGGAGGAGCTATGGGCACAAAATTAGGAACTCCTGATAAAAAAGTAGTCTTAGTTACAGGTGATGGAAGCTTCAAGATGAATTGTAACGAGCTTGCGACAGTAGCTACATACAATATTCCAGTAGTTATATTACTACTTAACAATAATGCCTTAGGAATGGTTAGACAATGGCAAAATCTATTCTCTAATAAGAGATATTCAGAAACAGACATATACGATAAGACTGACTATATAATGCTTGCAAATGCATATGGAGTAGAAGGTCATAAGGCAGAAAGCCTAGATGAATTGAATTCAATTTTAGAGAATTTAACTTTAGATAAACCTGTTTTAGTGGAATGTAAAATAGATCACGATATAAATGTATATCCAATAGTTCCACCAAACGATAATTTACTTAATTTAATATGCAATTAATAAGTTGAATAAAAAAGGTCGTCGTACTTTAAAGTGGACCCTTTGTCAAGGACACTAGAAAAAAAGTGTGGCTAAGCCGCCATTAAAAGCTGATTTCTGAATTGAACAGGAGTCAGCTTTTTTAAATTCCATTGACATCTAAAATTATTATAATAATCCATATAATCATCTACTACAAATTGTAATTCCTCAAATGTATTACAAGATTTATAATCCATTTCATCTTTCATATGACCAAAGAATGATTCCTGCGGAGCATTATCCCAACAGTTACCCCTTCTAGACATAGATTGTCCTAAGTTGTTTTTCTTAAGTAAATTTTGAAATTTCGGACTAGTATAATGAGAACCTTGATCTGAATGAACAAATGCATCCTTATGTAATTTTAAAGATTTAATATTAACTAATTTATCTATAGTTTCAGTTACTAGTTCTATAGCTAAACTACTTGATAAATTATATGCTAATATTTCATTAGTTGAGGAATCTTTTACAGTAGATAAATATGCCATTTGACCATTGCCGTAAGGCATATATGTTATATCTGTTAATAGCACTTTACCTGGTATATTTTGCTTAAATTCTCTATTTAGTTTATTTTCCACAACTCGATGTTCTTTAGTTGCTTTAGCCATACGTTTATACGGATTAGCTTTACGTATAGGGCAAACTATGTCATATTTTCTCATTATTCTTTGTATTTTCTTTCTGTTCATTTTTATCCCAAATTCATTTTCTAAAGTCATTTTTATAGATCTAGAACCTTTCTTGTATCCTCTATGATTAAATGCCTTTAGAATGATTTCTTTTGCCTTTAAATCGTTTATTTCTTTGTGATTTCTAAGGTCTTTTGTTCTTAAAGATTTATAATATCCAGAAGTAGATACATTTGCAATTTTACATAAATGTTTTACCATTCCTGTTAAATTGAATTTAGATATTATATCTTTAATTAATCCAAAAACTTTTACTGGTTTTAATTTATTATTTTTCACCTGCCTTTCGCTTATTTCTAACTTTTTTACAAGTTCAAGCTCCGCTTTTAAATATTCAATTTCTGCATCTTTTTTAGCTAGAATTTCTTCTAATGTTAATTCTCGATTAAGTGGTCTCCCAGAATTTAATGCTCTTGTATCATCTAAACCTAGAACACCTTTCTCTTTATATGATTTTCTCCATCTATGGCTAGCGCATTCAATACGTTTTGTTCCGATTACTTCAATATCAAAACCTGCCTCTTCAAAAATTTGTCTAGGTGTTTTACCTGTTTCATATTCAGCTATGAAATGAAGTTTAAATTCATTAGTATATGTAATTCCTTTTTGGCTTACTTTTTTAACATATTTATTTTTAGATAATTCATTAATATCTTTTTCAGAAAAAATTTTTTTACTCATGCCTATTCAACTCCTTTAATGTTATTTTACATAAAAATATCCTATACAGGTAGACACTTTTTTTCTAGTGTCCACTGTATAGGATCCATTTTACTTTGTGGCGGCCTTTTTATAATGCATAGAAAATTTATATGTTTTTAAAATAAAGGTTTTCTTATAAAATATATGTAGAGAGAGTTTTTAAGGAGGATTATAGTTTATGATAAAATCACAAAGGGAAAACCCACTTGGATGCGAACCAGTATCGAAGCTTATGAGAAAATTTGCCGTTCCAAGTATAATTGCAATGCTCGTCGGAGCTCTTTACAATATAGTCGACCAGTTATTTATTGGACAATCAGTTGGGACCTTGGGAAATGCAGCTACTAATATAGCTTTTCCACTATCGACATCTTGTATAGCGTTGGCGCTTTTATTTGGTATAGGAGGCGCTTCATGCTTTAACCTATCTATGGGAAGAGGAGAAAAGGAAAAAGCTGGATATTATATCGGAAATGCATCATTTATGCTTTTTATAAGCGGTTTGGTTTTATGTATATTATCGCAAATTTTTTTGGTACAGCTTTTAAAGGCTTTTGGAGCTCCAGATGATGTACTTCCATACGCTGAGGTTTATGTTAGAATTACTGCAATAGGATTTCCATTTTTAATTTTAACAGTTGGAGGAGGTCACCTAATACGTGCAGATGGAAGCCCTAGGATAGCCATGATGTGTAGTTTATTGGGAGCTATAATAAATATAGTACTCGATGCAGTATTTATTATGGGATTAAATATGGGGATGGCAGGTGCCGCTTGTGCTACTATAATAGGACAGATTGCATCAGGTATTGTTGTAATTGTATATTTGAAAAATTACAAAACAGTAGCTTTAGCTAAAAAGCATTTTAAGGTGAGATTTGAATATACAAAGGAAATAATGTCTATAGGAACTGCATCTTTTATAAACCAACTAGCTATGATGCTGCTTCAAGTAGTTTTAAACAATTCACTTAAATACTATGGATCTTTATCTGTATACGGAGAAGCTATACCTATAGCTTGTTCAGGTATTGTCATGAAGGTGGCTCAATTATTTTTCTCTATTGTAATCGGGCTTGCACAGGGTAGTCAGCCTATTCAAAGCTTCAACTATGGAGCTAAAAAATACGACAGAGTTAAAGAGTCTTACAAGCTTGCAAACAAATATGCAGGTTTAATATCTGTTTTGGCTTTTGTTTTATTTCAAGTATTTCCGAGACAAATTATGTCTATGTTTGGCGAGGGGACAGAAGCTTACTATCAATTTGGAATTAGCTATTTTAGAATATTTTTATTCTTTATATGTGTGAATTTCGTTCAACCTATTACAGCTACACTGTTTACTTCTATAGGTAAGCCTGTTAAGGGGACTTTTTTATCTCTTACAAGACAGATTATATTTTTGTTACCACTTATTATAGTATTGCCGTTGTTTTTAGGAATTGATGGAATACTTTATTCTGCTCCTATAGCTGATTTTATAGCATTTATTGTGGCTTTGGTTATGGCTGGATTTGAGTTTAGAAATATGAAGAAGTTAGCTGAAAGTGATATGAATCTTGAGGCTAAATAAATTATAGGCACTGTCTTATATAAATCAGTGCCTAAAGTGTTTTTTGAGTTTATTCTAAACTTCTATTAATTCATATTCCTTACTTCCAAGTCCTAGCTTAACTGCATGATCTATACAAACCTCCCAGTTAGTCTCAGGATGAGTATTTGTAAAGTGATCGTGAGTGTGATGGTCTTTTTCTGCTAAGTAGCTTCCAGGCATAACAGGTTGCTTATTACATGCATCAGCACAAGCCATATCTATTGCAACAGGGTCAAATGAAGCGAATATTCCTACATCAGGTATTATAGGTAGGTCGTTTTCAACATGACAGTCGCAGTAAGGCGATACATCTATTACAAATGAAATATGGAAGTTAGGTCTATTATGTACTACAGCCTTTGAGTATTCTGCTATTTTTTTGTTAAGTATGTCGTTAGTTTCGTTGTTTACAGATTTAACAGCATCGTGGTTACATGAGCCTATACATCTTCCACAGCCTACACATTTATCGTGGTTTATTGAAGCTTTTTTATTTTCGTCAAAACTTATTGCACCGTGGGCACAGTTTTTAGAACAGACTTTGCAGCCCTTACATTTATCAGTTAGTATTATAGGTTTACCAGCTGAGTGCATTTCCATTTTACCGGCACGAGAGCCACATCCCATACCTATATTTTTTAGACATCCTCCGAATCCAGTTGATTCATGGCCTTTGAAGTGAGTCATAGTTATAAATATATCTGCATCCATTATAGCACGACCTATTTTAGCTTCCTTAACGTATTCTCCACCTTCTACAGGAACTAGAGCTTCATCAGTACCCTTAATACCGTCTGCTATTATTACATGACATCCTGTAGCGAAAGGATTGTAGCCATTTTCATAGGCTGAATCAAGGTGTTCTAGACCATTTTTTCTTCTACCAACATATAAAGTATTACAGTCAGTCAAAAATACATTCCCACCTTGAGCTTTAATTAAATCTACTATTACTTTAGAAAAATTTGGTCTAAGATAAGCTATATTACCAGGTTCACCTAGGTGTATTTTTATTGCAGTGAATTTTTTCTCGAAATCAATAGTTTCTATTCCAGCAGCCTTGACTAATTTTTCTAGCTTTTGTAAAATAGTATTTCTTGGGTTTGTTCTTAAATTTGTAAAATATACTTTAGATTTTGACATTTTGTTTCCGTTACTGAAAACTTATAAAAATCTATAAAAAATTATAAAATTTTATGTTCCATTCCTTTTTCAACGTATCTGTTTTTGCTATAAATAAATTCATAGCTAATTACATTTGATATAATACTCCAAAGGCTTAAATTCCCGACTAACGTATCGGTACATACGGGTAGTGTTGTTTAAGTAACTAGGCTATCGATTTTCCGTAATTCATAAGATTTATACTTGCATTCTTATCTCTATCAATTAGAGTATTACATATTTCGCATTTATAAATCCTATCCCTAAGCTTTAAATCACTTTTTTTTGCTCCACAGCATGAACATATTTTACTACTTGCATAAAATCTATCTGCAATT
>NZ_JAXEWM010000045.1:0-24210 GCF_034113885.1 Intestinibacter sp. | reverse complement strand
TTAGAATATCCTGTTGCTTCTAACCATTTTTTATTCACATTAATATAATTTCCATAGATATCCTTCATCCAGAAAAAAATACTATTTGAATTCTCCAATAAATTAGAGAATTTTAAAACTGCATTTTGTAAGTTAAATTTTAAAATAAATATAAAGTAGTCCACAAAATAATACCCATCTACAGCTAAGCTTTGTCCATAAGTATTCACAAAAAAATTTACACTTTGAAATTCATTTTTTTCGATATTTTTCATGAAGGTATTTTGATCTATACCATCTTCATTATTTTTCAATTTATCTTTAATAAACTGCTTTAAAGATTTTACATTTATATTGTCATCTTTTGATATAAGGTTTAAAATATCTATCAATGAATTATTATAATCTAAAATATCAAAATCGATATATTGACCATTTTTATTTTTGTATCCTTTTAATTTCAAAAAACCGTCTTCACTTTTTTTTAGAATTTGCTCATAAACTCTACTATTCATTGTCATACTCCTTTTTTTTATGTTTAAAAATCAAAGTATAAATGCGAATATAATATCTTATATGCTATTATGCTATAAAATTAGCTAAATTTTTTGTGTTAATATATATATTATATTTTTTTAGTTAAAATCCCTTTTTTTTCCTCAATTTATTGTATAAGCGAACTAAAGTTTGGTAATAATTCTTAGTAAATAATATAAATTTATGAGGTGATTGCATGAATAATGTAAATTTAGTGGGAAGGCTTACTTCTGATCCAGAATTAAAGTATGTCGGAGATGACAAGGCTCTATGCAAATTTTCTATAGCAGTATCTAGAGATTACAAAAATAAAGACGGCGTTGTACCTACAGATTTTATAAATATAGACCTATGGGGCAAACGAGCTGAAATATTCTGTCAGTACGCTTCTAAGGGCTCTCTAGTTGGTATTGAAGGTTCTCTACGAATTGAAAAATATTCAACTAAGGAGGGCGAAAATAGAACTGCTGCTAAAATACGTGCAAATAATTTTCATTTTTTAGGAAGCAAAAATAAATCTTCAGACAGTAATAAATTATTCGAAGGAGATAATTTATTTGAAAATGTACTAAATGAGGAGGAAATCTCAGAAGAAGAAATTCCTTTCTAAAAGCAAAAAATCTATGGAATATAAGTAATTTATACTCCATAGATTTATATATATTATCGATTAAAAGTCGCTATTTAGCTATTTTAAATACTTTATAAGATTTTGGTTCTACATCTATATTGAAAAGATTATCTACAGGCTCGATTATTTCACCATTATTGATTACTGAATATTTCACAGTAATTTCTTCTATAGAATCTGCTTTTAACCCAAGGCTTACACTTTGTTTATCTTGACTTCTATTTATAAGTACTAATATACCTTCATGCTCTTCATCATATCTAGTATATGCAAATACATCGTCATTTCCTGTATATTTAAAATAAGTGTTTCCATAAGTCAATACCTTATTTCTATTTCTAAATTGACTGCAGTGTCTGTAGAAATCCATTATTTCCATATCTTCGTTTTTCCAAGGATATGTCTTTCTGTTTTCTGGGTCCTTACCGCCTTCAAGTCCTGCTTCATCTCCGTAGTAGATATATGGCACTCCTTCAAAGCTCATTTGTGTAAGTATAGCTAATTTTAATAATTCTTTATCAGAATTTAAAGCAGTTTTTACTCTGACAATATCGTGGCTACTCAATAGGTTTAGATTAGATCTAAATGCTTCTTCTGGATAATTTTCCTTTATTGTCATAAAGAAATCATTTAATTGCCAAGAAGCTATTTCTCCATTTAAGAAAGAAACTAAATTATCTCTAAATGGATATCCTAAAACACTGTCTAGTTGGTCTCCTAATAAATAAGTTCTTCTTTCTGAATAGCTTATTTTATTAGAAGCATCCTCCCAAACTTCGCCTATTAGTATAGATTCATCGTCGTTTTTTCTGACTTCCTTCTTTAATTCTTTTACAAATTTAGTAGGAAGCTCGTCGACTACATCTAGTCTCCAGCCTTTAACACCCATTTTCATCCATTTATTTACTACACTATCTTCATCGTATATAATGTAGTCCATAAATGAAGGCTCTAATTCATTAGTGTTAGGTAGGGCTTTTATTCCCCACCAAGCTTGGTAGTCATCTTTATCTTCTCCAAAGTTAAACCATGATCTATATGGTGAGTCTTCAGATTGATAAGCACCTACACTGTCATAGTGGTTGTATTTATTGAAGTAAATACTGTCTTCTCCAACATGGCTAAATACTCCATCAAGAACTATAGACATACCTTTTTCTGCTGCCTTATCAATTAATTCTTTAAATGTCTTTTCATCACCAAACATAGGATCTATTTTTTTGTAATTTCCTGTATCGTATTTGTGGTTACTTGCCGCCTCAAATACTGGACTTAAATATATAACTGTAACACCTAATTTTTTTAGATATCCCAATTTATTTATTATTCCCTTAAGATTACCACCGTAGAAATCCCATCTAGCGATGTCTCCATTTTGTTTTTTTATGTACATTGGTTCATCGTCCCAATTTCCATATAAGAAAGAGTTTTTCTTTATACCATCTACTTTTCCATTTCTGTTTCCATTGTTAAATCTGTCTACAAATACATGATATAAAACACCTTCTTTAAACCAAGATGGAACTTTGTAATCTTCATATACAGTTAATTGATATTTATTTATATATTTTGAATCATATTCACAGATCATTCCATTATTATGATCTTTTCCATAGAATAATGTTTTATATTCGCCATGTAAATTTAAGCTTACTTCAAAGAAGTAATAATAAACTGCAGGCTCTTCTAGAGGAAGAATTTCTGCTGAATATTTTTTTACATCGCCTAAATCTTCGTTTAATTGTAATTCTACTTCTCTTACTAATACAGGATTTAGGTTTTCATCTTCTTTTTCGATTATTAATTTTATACTATATATATCAAACTTACTAGCTTCAACCTTTATAGTTGCTTTTTCGCAAGTCTTTAAAGCTCCAAATGGAGCCTTAAAGCTTGTATCCCATGAATTATATTTTATAACATTTGCCATATTATTTCGCACCTTCTTTAAACCAAATATCATTTATGTATTCCTCTATAGTTCTATCACTTGAGAAGAAACCTGAACATGCTGTATTTTTTAATGACATTTTATTCCAAAGGTCTTTATTTTTATAAAGCTCTTGTAAATTATTTTGAGCTTCAACATAAGAATCGAAATCTCTAAGTACAAAATATTCATCATTGTGAGTTATTAGAGAATCGTATATTGCAATTCCTTCCTTACCTAATCCAGGTATGAAGCCATTTACTAAATCATCTACTACTCTCTTGATTTTTCTTTCACTGTGATATAAATCTCTAGAAGAATAACCACCGTATTTATTGTAATCTAAAACTTGTTCGGCTTTTAAACCAAATATAAACATATTTTCTTCACCAACTTGTTCAGAAATCTCTACATTTGCTCCATCCATAGTCGCCATTGTTATAGCACCATTCATCATAAGCTTCATATTACCAGTTCCTGATGCTTCTTTAGTAGTTGTAGATATTTGTTCACTTACATCTGCAGCTGGTATGATTTTTTCAGCGATTGATACACCGTAGTTTTCTATAAATACTATTTTAATCATACCCTTAACTCTCTCATCATTGTTGATTAACTCTGCAGCACTGTTTATAAGCTTGATTATACATTTTGCTAAATAATATCCTGGAGCTGCCTTAGCACCAAAAATAAATGTACGTGGCTCCATTTCAAATTCTGGATTATCTAGTATTTCATGATATAAGTAAAGTATATGAAGTATATTTAATAATTGTCTCTTATATGCATGTAATCTCTTTATTTGAACGTCAAATATTGAGTTTGGATTAAGCTCTATACCTTGTTTTTTATAAACATAATCTGCAAGCTTGACTTTGTTATTATATTTAATTTGACCTACTTTATCTAGAACATCCTTATCATCTAGATATTTTTCTAGGTCTTTTAATTTTGAAGTATCCTTTTTCCAATCATCTCCAATTAATGAAGTTATTAAATCAGAAAGCTCCTTATTACAGCTCATAAGCCATCTTCTATGAGCTATACCATTTGTCTTATTGTTAAATTTATATGGTTCATCTTGATAGAAATCGTGTAATTCTTCATTTTTAAGAATTTCAGTATGAAGCTTAGCAACACCATTTACACTGTGGCTACCTCTTATACATAAATGAGCCATTCTAACTTCTCCATTATGTATAATCCTCATACTATTTACTTTATCTTGATTATGATATTTATGTTGTAAATAATCAACATATCTTCTATCGATTTCTTCTATTATCATATAAATTCTTGGTAATAATTGTTTTACCATATCAACTGGCCATTTTTCTAATGCCTCAGCTAATATTGTGTGGTTTGTGTAAGACATAACCTTAGTAGTTATATCCCATGCTTCATCCCAAGAAAATCCTTCTTCATCTAAAAGTATTCTCATTAATTCTGGAATACATAAAGTTGGATGAGTATCGTTTATATGGATTGCTACCTTTTTAGGTAGATCTCTCATACTTACTTTATTTTTCTTGCATTTTCTTATTATATCTTGTAATCCTGCACTTACGAAGAAATATTCTTGTTTTAATCTAAGCAGTCTACCTGCATAGTTTGTATCATTTGGATATAGAACTTGAGATATTTCTTCAGCATAATATTTGTATTTTAATGCATCTTCGTAGCTTCCATTTTGATTTCTAGCATTTTTAGAAACTTCCGCAAAATCTCTATTTAAAACTTCACTCTTCCATAATCTAAGAGTGTTTATACATTCATTTTCATATCCTATTACAGGTATGTCATATGGCATTGCCATAACAGGTATATAATTAGTATGAACTACTTCTAAATTCCCGTCTTCTTTTTCTCTTAAATAAGCGTCTCCTTCAAATTTAACTACAACTGCTCTATTAGGTCTTACAGTTTCCCAAGGATATTGACTATTTTTTAGCCAGTTATCAGGTAGTTCAATTTGACTTCCGTTTACAAATTTTTGTTCAAATAAACCGTATTTATATCTTATTCCATATCCATGACCACTAATTCCAACTGATGCCATTGAATCTAAAAAGCATGCTGCAAGTCTTCCTAATCCACCATTTCCAAGACCTGGATCTGGTTCTGTTTCTATTATTTCATTTAAGTCGATTCCTAATTCTTTTAGCCCCTGTTCGATTTCATTTTCAACATCTAAATTTAGTAAATTAGATTGTAATTGTCTTCCTATTAAGAATTCCATTGAAAAATAAAAAACAGCTTTTTCTTTGTCAATTCTAGTTCCAACCCATTCTTTAGCTATAAAATCTTTTATAACACAACATAATACCCTAAAAATTTCATCCTTACTCGCTTCTTCAATAGGTTGGGCATATAGACTGTACATTTTGCTTTTAAACGCCTGTTTAAATTTTTTCTTGCTAATTGTGATCATAAGTCATCTCCCTTACTATTTTAAAATATCCCTTTTTTATAATATAAACATAGAGGAAATTATATTCATCTAAAAGCTATCGACAAACATAATTTCCACAATATGCTTAAACTTTATATTTTAATAATTTTCAAATTAAACTTTTCTTATAAATTTTTATATGTTTCTATATATTCTTTAGCTGATTTACTCCAGCTGTTATCAGTCTTCATAGCATTTTCAACTAATTTATTCCAAGTTTCTCTGTCTTCTTCATATAGCTTTATAGCTCTTTGTAATGTAAAGAACATTTCATGAGCGTTGTAATTTGCAAAGCTAAATCCATTACCTTCTTTAGTGTATTGGTTGTAAGGAGTTACTGTATCCTTTAATCCTCCAGTTTCTCTTACTATTGGTAATGTACCATATCTCATAGCTATCATTTGACCTATTCCACAAGGTTCAAATAAAGAAGGCATTAAGAATATATCACTTGCTGCATAAATTTTTTGAGCTAATGAGCTGTCAAAAGTTATGTTAGCTGATACCTTATTAGGATAGTGTGAATCATAATAATGGAACATTGCTTGATATTGATTATCACCAGTTCCTAATACTACTAATTGTAATTTTTCATTCACTATTTCTGGCATCATAAAGTCGATTAAATCTAAACCTTTTTGTGAAACTAATCTTGATACAATTCCAACCATAGGTATATCTGGATCTACATCTAATTTTAAAAGTTTTTGTAATTCAAGTTTATTTTTAACTTTTTCATCGATTGAATTTACATCGTAGTTTGCAAATAAATTCTTATCTGTTTTTGGATTATTTATATCGTAGTCTAATCCATTTAGTATTCCTACTAATTTATTTGAATTAGCTCTTATTAATCCATCTAAAGTATGTCCATAGAATTCAGTTTTTATTTCTTCAGCGTATGATGGACTTACTGTAGAAACTTTATCAGCAAAGTTTATACCTGCTTTCATAAAGTTTATATTTCCATAGTATTCTATATCACCATTGTTAAAATATTTGAAATCTATATCTAATACGTTTCCAAGTATTTCTCTTCCGAATATACCTTGATATTGTAAATTATGTATAGTATACACAGTTTTTATATTTTTATATTTTGGTAAATGAGCATATTTTTCTTTTAAGAATAATGGCAACATTCCTGTATGCCAATCACTTGCATTGATTACATCAGGGTAGAAACCTAATTTATCAATAGATTTTAATACAGCATTTGTAAAGAATATAAATCTTTCTGCATCATCTCCATGACCGTATATACTTTCTGCTCCATCTCTTTTAAAGTAGTATTCGTTGTCTACGAAGTAAAATGTTACTCCATCTAATTCCATTTTTTCTAAACCGCAGTATTGACTTCTCCATGATACATCAACACTGAATTCACCTACTTTTTTTAGTTGATCTTTTAAATATGTAGGTATTGTTGAGTATTTAGGCATTATTACTCTAACATCTACACCTTCTTTTTTTAATGCTTTAGGTAACGCATAAGCAACATCACCTAATCCCCCTGTCTTTGCAAAAGGCCAACATTCTGCTGTTACATAAAGGACTTTCATTCTTTCTACCCCCTTATTTTACGTCTAAATTGTTTGATTTTTTTCAATTACCATTGGGTAATCTTTATCTCCTTTTAATTCCTTGCCTGAAGTTATAGTTATATTTTTGTCTAGTATTACATTTTCTAATACTACATTTTCACCGATTTTACAGCTTTGCATTATTACGCAATTTTTAACAACTGCACCTTTGCCTATTTTTACTTTTCTGAATAAAGTAGAATCTTCAACTGTACCGTTTATTTGACAACCAGTTGCTACAAATGAACCTTTAACTTCAGCATCTTCTCCATATATAGTTGGTGCTTGTGATTTATCTTTAGTAAATATTTTTCTATTTGATCTGAAAACTTCTTTAGATACTTCTTCTGTTAAGAATTCTTTACTAGCTTCATAATAGCTCTTTAATGAAGTTATGCATTTTAAGTATCCTTCGTATTTATAAGCGCCTACTTGTATATTGTCTAATTGGTTTATTATATAATCTTCAATGTATGAATAAGTTCCCATGCTAGCTATGCTGTATATACATTCTATAAAATCTGTACGTTTCATTATAAAAGTATCCATGCATATATTTGCACTTGGGAAAGTATTTAAGTTGTTACCTACATTTTTTACTCTTCTGTCTTTATCTATATTTAAAGTGTTACAATTTTTAAAATCTTTGTTTGCATTGTCAACGCGTTTGTACACTATTGTTATATCGTTGTTTGATTCTTTATGATATTTTAATAAATCATTATAATCAATTGTACATATCATATATGATGGTGCTATTATAATATATTCTTCAGGACTTTTTTCTATATAATCTATGTTAGCTAATATAGTATATATGTCACCTTTTCTATAACCATAATTATTGTTATTTTTTGTGTTTTCTGGACTTAATACATATAGCCCACCTTTTTTTCTACTTAAATCCCAGTCTTTACCACTTCCTAAATGGTCAGTTAAAGATCTGTAAGCTTCTCTTGCATATATACCTACATTAGTTATTCCTGAATTAACCATGTTTGATAATGTAAAGTCTATTAATCTATATCTACCAGCTATTGGTATAGTAGCTACTGGTCTGTGATCTGATAATACATTTACAGATGGATTTTGTATGTTATCTAAGTTTATTAAGCCCATGCATTCATTTTTCATAATTTATTTCCCCCTATTTATCTACGTTATATTTACTTATGTTCTACTTAATTACGCTTTTACAGTTTCAAATTCTGATACTACGCTTATTTCACCATTTTCGTCTTTTATTACTGCATTATCTTCTATAACTGCACCTTCTGCTATCATAGCTTTTTCGATAACTACATTTTTACCTATTTTTACGTTAGGCATTATTACAGAATCTTCTACAACTGATCCTTCTCCTATTTGTACTTTGTGAGATAATACTGTATTTTTTACAGTTCCGTAAACTCTACAACCATCGGCGATTAGTGATTTTTTAATTGATGCTTTTGGTCCTACGTATTGTGGTGGCATATCTCCTGTATTTGTGTAGATTCTCCATTGTGGATCATTTAAATCTACTGCTTTTGGATCATTTATTAAGTCCATATTTGCTTCCCATAAGCTTTGTATAGTACCAACGTCTCTCCAGTATCCTTTGAATGGATATGCAAACATTGATTGTCCTTCTTCTAACATAGTTGGTATTACATTATGTCCGAAATCGTCTAAGCATTCTCCAGTTTCATCTGCTCTTTTGAAGTATGCTCTTAAAGTTTTCCAGTCGAATATGTAAATACCCATAGAGGCTAAATTACTTTTTGGTTCTTTTGGTTTTTCTTCAAATTCATAAATACTTCCATCTTCATTTGTGTTCATAATTCCAAATCTACTTGCTTCATCCCATGGAACTTCTATTACTGCTATTGTTGCTTTAGCTTGTTTTTCCTTGTGGAAATCTAGCATTTTGCTGTAATCCATCTTGTATATATGGTCCCCTGATAATATTAAAACGTATTCTGGATCGTAATCATCTATAAAGTCCATATTTTTCTTTATCGCATTGGCTGTACCATTAAACCAATGACCTTCTTTTTCATTCATGTATGGTTGAAGTATAGTTACTCCACCGTTAACTCTGTCTAAATCCCAATGGTCTCCCATTCCTATATGTGAATTTAATAATTGTGGTTTGTATTGAGTTAATACACCAACTGTATCTATTCCTGAGTTAGAACAGTTACTTAGAACGAAGTCTATTATTCTATATTTTCCTCCAAATGATACTGCTGGTTTTGCGATTCTTTTTGTGAATACTCCTAGTCTTGAGCCTTGTCCCCCTGCTAAAATCATAGCTAGCATTTCTTTTTTCATTGTGTATCCCCTTTCATATAGTTTAACTATATTTTTATATTTTAAAGTTATTAATAAATTTATTTAAAATAAAATTATTATCATTTATAATTTTTTATTAAAATTTTGTTTTCACCTAGTTGCCCTTTTTATAAATTATAGTACATTTTTTTAGCCTTGATGATGTTTTTTATTTCTATTTGATTTTTTATTTTTTTTATTTGTTTTTTTACTTCTTTTTGATTTATTTCTTGTATTTTTATCAGCAGGCTTTTTTTCTTCTTTTTGTACTGCTTCTGATATCTTTATTTCTTTTACTTCAACTACTTCTGCTGATTCTATTTTTTCTTCTTCAACTATTTCTACTTTTTCATATTCTCTTTTTAATTTTATAAAAGTTGCACCTAGTGGTGGTACCTTTATTCTTATATGATATGGCTTGTTGTGCCAGTTTTCATCTTGAGAGAATAATTCAGCATTTTCCATAGTTTGATTTGATCCATAGTATTTTTCATCATCACTATTTAAAATTTCTTCGTAAACTCCTTGATAAGGAACTCCTACCTTATAATCATAGTAAACATTTGGAGTGAAATTTAAAACAGCTATTATAAAATCTTTTGGATCCTTACTCAATCTCATTAAAGTAACAATACTTTGATCCTTGTTGTTAGGATCTATGAAATCAAACCCCTTATATGTATTATCTAATTCGTATAAAGCTTTTTGATCTTTATATAAATAGTTTAAATCCCTTACATAATCCTTCATTTTAGAATGTTGCTCTCTTTCTAGCAATTGCCATTCTAGTCCATAATCATATCTCCATTCTAATCCTTGTGCAAATTCAGATCCCATAAATAACAGCTTCTTACCTGGATGTATCATGTAATAAGCGTACAATAATCTTAAACTTGCAAATCTTTGCCATTCATCCCCTGACATTTTATCTACTAAAGATTTTTTACCGTGTACTACTTCATCATGTGATAGTGGAAGTATGAAATTTTCTGAGAAAGCGTACATAAATGAAAATGTTATTAAATCGTGATGATATTTTCTGTAAATAGGGTCCATTTCCATGTATTTTAATGTATCGTTCATCCATCCCATATTCCATTTATATGAAAATCCTAATCCGCCTCCATATGTAGGTGCTGTTACCATAGGCCATGCAGTAGATTCTTCTGCTACTAAAATAGGATTTTTGATATTTGCATAAACAACTTCATTTAATCTTCTCAAGAAGTTTATACCTTCTATATTTTCTCTTCCACCGTATTGATTTGGTTCCCAATCACCAATATCGTAGTCAAGATAAAGCATACTACTTACAGCATCTACTCTTATACCGTCTATATGATATTCTTTAAACCAGTATATAGCGTTTGAAAGTAAGAAACTATTTACTTCTGGTTTACCTAAATCAAAATGTGCTGTTCCCCATCCTAAATTTTCTGCTTTTAAAGGATTTGAATACTCAAATTGTGGAGAACCGTCAAATCTATAAAGTCCATGTATATCCTTGCAGAAATGGCTATATGCAAAATCTAGGATAACTCCAAGACCTAATTCATGAGCCTTATCTACAAATGCTTTAAATTCTGTTGGTGTTCCATATCTGCTAGTTGTAGCGTAGTAGCCTATTGTTTGGTATCCCCAGCTCATATCTAGTGGATATTCTGTAATAGGCATTAATTCGATATGTGTATATCCCATATCTTTGCAGTACTCTAGCATTTCATATAATTCTTCGTAATTGAAGAAGTCTCCATCCCATTTTCTCTTCCAAGAACCTAGGTGAACCTCATAAATGTTCATAGGTTCTTCAAATATAACCTTTTTGTTCTTTTCTTCTGTGTATTTTTGATCGCTCCAATCAAACTCTTCTAGTTCAAAAACCTTTGAAGCTGTTTCAGGTCTTAATTCTGCATAAGTTCCATATGGGTCTGATTTAAGTCTACTAACTCCATCACATCCTACTACGTTGTACTTATAAATATCCCCTTGTGATAAATCAGTTGTAAAAATAGACCAAACACCTGTGTTATATAAATTTTCTAGCTTATGAGAACTTCCATCCCATTTATTAAAATCTCCAACTAATTGGACCTCTTTTGCATTAGGAGCCCATACCATAAAAGATATCCCTTGTTCTCCATTATGCTCAGCTTTGTGGTTTCCCATATACTTGTAACTGTCTAAAGCATTCCCACTTTTAAAGCTGTCTATATTTTCCCTTTTTATTATATCTAAATAATTAATAGGAATCCCCCTCCTTTTAAATATTTTCGTACCACTTCTTTCTATATATATTGTAAACTAAAATCCAAGAATTGTATACAATATTATTGTTAATTATGTAAATTTTTTTTTTACTTTTTTTCTAGAAACCTTTTCTTTTTTAAGGAAAACATTTTCATCGCTTTCTTTATTAAAAAATTTCAGACTAATTTTTTGCTAAATTTTTTTCGATTTTTATAGGAAAATATTTGCAAAAAAGAAAATAAAAACTCCCCTAAATCACACTATTTTTTAATAGTATTATTATAGGGGAGCTTGCTTTTATTTTTATTCTTCTCTAAAATCAATTTCTTCTACTTCAGTGTCTTTTTCACTACTATCTTTTGCATCGCTTAAAACTTCTTTTATGCCTTTAAATGTTCCTAAAAAATTAACTGCTTCTGATGGTAAGACAAGCTTAGTAGATTTACCTTGCGCAACTTTTTCAAGAGCTTCCATAGATTTAAGTGCTAACATGTTGTCATCTATATCAGCTTCCTTCATAGCCTTAAATACTTGTTTAATAACTACTGCCTCTCCTTCAGCTCTTGCTTTTGCAACCTCTCTAATAGATTCTGCATCACCTTGAGCTTTAAGGATTCTTGATTGTTTATCACCTTCAGCTTCTCTTATCATAGCTTCCTTTTTAGCCTCTGCTCTAAGTATAGCTGATTGCTTTTCACCCTCTGCTCTAAGTATTGATGATGCCTTTTCACCTTCTGCTTGAAGTATAGATTCTCTTCTTTCACGTTCTGCACGCATTTGTTTTTCCATAGCAACTTGTATATCATGAGGAGGCATTATGTTTTTAAGTTCAACTCTGTTTACCTTGATACCCCATTTGTCAGTTGCTTCGTCTAGTATAGCTCTCATCTTTGTATTTATAACATCTCTCGATGTCAATGTTGCATCTAAATCTAGTTCACCTATAATATTTCTAAGTGTTGTAGCTGTTAAATTTTCTATTGCTGCATTTGGATTTGCTATTTCAAATACAAATCTAATAGGATCTGTTACTTGGTAGTAAACTACTGTATCGATTTGCATCGTAACATTATCCTTTGTTATAACTGGTTGAGGTGGAAAGTCCTCTACTCTTTCCTTTAAATCGATTCTATATGATAGAGTATCGATAAATGGAACTAGAAAATGTACACCTGTATCAGCTTTTTTGTGAAATTTCCCTAATCTCATTACAATCCCCACTGTAGATTGTTGAATTACCTTAACACACTTAATACTCATTATAACTACTATTATAATTAATATTATAATAATTGGCATGTAAAATACCTCCTTCATTTATTAAATTATTATTTATCTGTCGCTTCTTATTTGTTTAAATTAGTACTAGTGACCTCTCTTACGATAAGCTTTACACCTTCAATTTCGATAATTTCTACAACCTTGCCTTTTTCAATTTTTAATTCGTCCTTAGATACAGCTGTCCATTCTTCACCATTTAGCTTTACAACTCCTGATTCGTAAGGTTCGATATCTTCAACGACAATAGCCTTTTGTGAAATTATACCCTGTAAATTAGTATTGTATTTTACTTCTCTATCTCTATCCACTAAATACTTAGTTGCTATAACTAAAAGAGTAATAGATATAACTGCAAATACTACGACCTGCCATAAAATACTCTCTATAAATATACTAATCAACATGACTATTAAAGCCCCAATACTAAACCAAATTAAAGTAAGACTTGTTGTCATCAATTCGCCAACTCCGAATATAATGGCTACGATAAGCCAAAATGTACTCATACTAATGCTCATACACATCCCTCATCTCTTTTAATCAATTGAAAATATCTTGCTTTAAAATTAAGTTACTTTAATTATATTGTAGCATTATATATATAGAATATGGTTACAAAGTAATATCAATTATTTTACTTTTATATTATTCTGAAAAAATCTTCATAGTCCTTTGAATATCATAAATAATGTCTGTAGCATTTACTGTATATAAGTTTTCAGCTAATTCATCGCCTATATATCCATGTATGTAAGCACCGCAAACAGTAGCAATTAGTGGTTCTATGCCTTGGCCTACAAATGATGTAATCATTCCAAGGAGCGTATCTCCCATACCTCCATTTGCCATAGCTGAATTTCCAGTTGGATTTATATAAGTATAATCTCCATTAGTTATTACAGTTTCGTATCCTTTTAATAAAACTATCGCTTTGTATTTATTTGCAAATTCCTTTGCGACATCTACTCTATTATCCCTGATATGTGATATAGAATATCCTGTCAACTTCGCCATTTCACCTAGATGAGGTGTGATTATTAAGCGATTTGGATAGCTTTCAAATAAATCTACCTTGTCCTTTAAAACATTTAATCCATCTGCGTCTAATACGACTGGGCATGTAGATTTTTCTAAAACGTATTTTAATTTATTATATGTTTCCTCGCTATTTCCCATTCCACATCCAAATCCAATCGCTGTACAGCCTTTTATTAACTTTTCTACCTTTTCTGTGTTGTCTATATCTAATGTCATAGCTTCACAAAGCTTTTGACTGGCTATATCTTGAACATACTTATCTGTCACTAAAGTAGTCAAGCCACTTCCAGCTTTTACTGCTGCTTCTGTAGCTATATATGCAGCGCCTGTAAATCCTCTGCTTCCTGCAAATAAAGCTATTTTTCCAAAATCGCTCTTGAAGGCAAATTTATTTTTTTGTTTTATATTATTTTTTACTAATTCCAAGCTTGTTATGTATTCCTTGTCATCGTATTTATCTAAAATATAGCTTGGAATACCAATATGCTCAACTACAACTTCACCGATAAATTCCTTTGTACTGTATCTTAAAAATCCCCTTTTATAAAATTCAAACGAAATAGTCTTATCTGCCCTTACACATATACCTAGGATATCTCCTGTTGTAGCATTTATTCCAGATGGTACATCTATTGAATAGACTTTATTTTTGTTTTCATTTATCGTTTTTATGACATCGTAGAAAATTCCCTTTATTTCCCTTTCTAAGCCTGTTCCAAATATACAGTCGACTACTATATCAGAATTTCTTATAGAAGCCTTTAAATCATCCATATTTTCTTCAGTCACAACCTTTGTAGGTATTTCCATAGCATTTAAAATATCGTAGTGTATTTTAGAGCAATCGCTTAGCTTTTCTAATTTTCCAACTATGAATACTTCTACTTCTTTATCCTTTGCAGCTAACTGTCTAGCTAGTCCTAAGCCATCACCGCCGTTGTTTCCAGTGCCACTTACTATTACGTATTTTTGATTATCCTCTATATCCATATGCTTAAATGCTGAAAGTACAGCATTTTCCATCAAAACTATTAATGGTATTTTATATTCATTTACACAAGCACTATCTAATATTTTAGTGCTATTAGATGTTCCTATTCTCATACAAACTGCCTCCCTTTTAAGCCTTTTATTTTAGTTATATAATATTTTATGGATAATCGCAAATTAAAAACCAAAATAATGATATACTTTAATTAAGATTTCTAAATAAGGAGAGTTTGTATGAAAAAAATATTGAAAATCATTTTATCGTTGGTTTTAGTTTTAGTATTATTTGTAATCGGATTTGTAGCTTATCTTTCAATAAATGAGTACTATCCAAAGGAAAACGAGGATATAAAAATAACTGACAAAGGTGAAAAATCCTTAAAGCTAGGAGACTCTATAAGCTTACTTACCTTCAATGTCGGTTATTGCTCATTAGACAAGGACCACGACTTCTTTATGGATGGAGGGAAAACTGTAAATACCGAGAGCAAACAAAACATATTGGACAATGTCGAGGGCATCAAAAACATAATAAATAGAGAAAATCCAGATGTTGCTTTCCTACAAGAGGTTGACAAGGACTCAAAGCGATCTTACCATGTAGATCAAGTTAAAGCCTTCAGCGATATCTACTCTGATGACAGCGAGGCATTTGCTACTAACTTCTTGTGCGACTACATACCTTATCCTATGCCTACAATAGGTAAAGTAAATGGAGGTATTTTAACACTAAATAAATACAACGCTACATCTGCAACTCGTATACCACTAGAAACCTCTTACAAATGGCCAGTCAGAGTTTGCCAATTAAAAAGATGTCTACTAGTCGAAAGAGTTCCTATAGAAAATAGCGATAAGGAATTAGTTCTTATAAACCTTCACTTGGAGGCTTATGCAGATGAAGAGAGCAAAGATATACAAACAAAGGTACTTGCAGATATATTAAAAGAAGAATATAAAAAGGGAAATTACTGCATCGCCGGTGGTGATTTTAACCAATCCTTTAGCAATGTAAACCCAGATTTATATCCAGTTAAGAACACAGATTACTTCGAGGCTGAGCTTATAAATGAAGATTATTTTGGAAGTGATTTTAGCTTTGTAAACGATGCGTCTACACCTACTTCAAGGCTTTTAAACGAGCCATACGACGAGCAAAGTGAAAATACTCAATACTACGTTATAGACGGATTTTTAGTATCTTCAAACATAAAAGTGAATTCTGTTAAAACATTAGATGAGGGATTTGCATATAGCGACCACAATCCTGTAAAAATGGAGGTTACTTTAAAATAATTCATTACTTTATAAGAAAATCTAACTTGCTAAGTTATCTAAACCTTTAAATAGTCATAAATAGCTTATACGAAATAAATTTTCTTTAATTTCTTATGTTTTCAACAAATTACTAAAAATTAATTATAAAATTGTATTTTAATTATAAAAAATATAACCCTGTAGTTTTCTATAGGGTTATATTCTCAATACAATAATGTACTGTTAAAAATATTTTATTTATACGGTTTAATATTGTGATTCATTATATGATCTCTTCATTGCAACAATTTCCTGTTGAATTTCAGCATCAGTCATTGATGGTGATAACTCTTTAAGGGAATCCTTTATCACACCTCCAACCTTAGATGCCTCATCTTCTGATAAATCATTAGTAATGTATTTTGTCATTTCACCCATCGATGAAATTCCATTATCTGCAAAAGAATTGATACATCTTTCAACTTGATCATGTCTTAATTTGGACTTATAAATTGTTTCTAAAAATTCTGGCGGAAGTTCTACACCTGTCTTTTCTTCAATTGACTTAGCAACCATAGTTGTTCCAAGTACACTACATGCAATCTTTTGTTCTGGACACATTTTTGCATATTTTTCTTCATCAAGTTTAACATCTTTTCTAAGATAATCTAAATACTCTTGAGTAGATTCAAAATCGCTCCTTGGTCTAGTGCCTTCTTGCATAGATTTTGCTCCTAATTCCTCAGGATTCTCATCTTTTGGTGCAATCCCTAATACCTCTGCAACTTTCGATATAACCGTAGCGATGACATCGATAACTACCCTTGCTACAAGTACAACTTCAGGAAGTCTAGTAACCAATCTAGTTGCTGAAGATGCTATAAAAGATCCAACAGTTGATACTACACCAGAAATAAAACTTCCTACTGCTGAAAAAATACCTAACATATTATCATTCTCCTTCCATAAGATAATTTCTCATCATATTGTGAAATATCACGATTTCCTTTCTTTATATCAATTAACAATGAACATATTGCATTAAGTTTTGAGTCATTTTTATCTTGATAATAGAATTCATCCCTCAAATATCTAGCTATCATCTCCAATGACATAAATGTTTCTGCTTCTTTTATAACCTCTAATAACTCTTCTGAAGCCATATATGTTACAAACAATTTATTATATTCCTTAGTTAAGCTAAATAAAACTCTTCTATTTTTGACATGTATATTAAATATCTTTGAATCTGGTTTATCTTCTAAGTACATTAAACTTTGATATAATCCTTTTTTATAATTTTCACAATAATAATCAATTGCTATATTTCTAATTGTATTTTCATTTATGATGTCTTTTCCATTTGTATCAGTTTCTGGAATAATTTGAACCTGAATACTTGTATCCCATCCTTGAGAAAATACAATAGATCGTCCTTTATCTAAAAATGATAAAAATTTTTTTTGATCATCCGATAGAGCCATTGTGTTTCCAATTGCTTCTTTATCATCCATTGCAAAAATCTTATGTACAATTTTTGTATTCGTATTTTTTAATACTTCTGGTGTAAGCTTTCCAGGAATTTGATCTACAATTATTAGAGATTCACCATATTTCCTTACCTCAGCTAACATATCTGCAAATATTTCAACACCATTTTTCTTAGATAAAGAATCTCCTGGCTCATATCTACTTAAAAGTCTATGTGCTTCTTCCACCAAAGTTATATGTTCAAAATTTGGATTTTCGTTATATTCAGCACGTATTGCTTCTATAAGATTTGATATAACAAACCCCATAATTAATGCTTTTTCTGAACCACTTCGAATCTCTTCTAATTCTAGTATCACCCTCTTATGTACAAGTTCTCTAAAATCTATTGAGCGTTTTGTATTCAACATTAATCCCTTTGAACCAACTATAAGCCCTTGTAATCTCGCTTTTATTGAGCCAATATAATCATTTTTAAGTCTATCATCAAATCCTTGTTCTTTAACAACTTTCTCCGTTTTATTGATAAGATCTGATAAAGTAGGAAATGCGAACACTCCTTCAGCAAACGGATTCTCATAATATATATTAGAATTATCAAGTATATCCCAACCATAATCTTGATAACATTCATATAATGCCTTTTCTATAATTTGTGGTATTGCAGCCTCCATATCAAATGCAGATTCAATACTTGCCTTTATCATATCAACATGTGATGTTATAGATTCATGAGGATAAAATTCAAAAGGATTTAATCTAAATGGAGCTAAAGTATCTTTTCCTAAAGTAAAAATAAGAATATCATCATACTTCTTTGTAAGAATTCTATATTCCGTTTTTGCAGGTTCAATAACTAGAAATGGTAACTCACTTTGTAATAATAATTTTTGACATGTAGTCGTTTTTCCACTTCCTGTTACTCCGGTTACAAAAGTATGTTTCGTTAACTCTCTTCGATCTAATGATATTGGAACATTTAATACATTTCCACTCTGAACTAATTTTCCTAATTCGATTTTTGAATTATCTGGAATATCATCCTTATAATTTAATCCAAACTCAACCTCTTCTCTAAGAGCTAAACCTACTATTTCTTTTTGAGGAAGACCTGCAATTATACTCAATTCATTAACAGAAAACCAATTTCCAAGAAAAGCTTTTTCTGCAGTTGCATATTGTGACAATACCGTTCTTATATAAACCTCATTTTCTGATATAGGATGAATAAAATGTCCAATAGGTATTTGTAAATTTTGCAATACTCTTTTCTTTTGTCCATTAGCCTGTAATGCATTCCATCGTAAAGGAACTTTATTTCCAGATTCTCCTGAAAACAATGATGTAACAGTATTTTTAAGTTTTATCATTGAATTGCTATTCATTGTAAATAAAGAAATAGTAGAAATATACATTCCTTTTCCTCTTCCATAGTCTATTCTTTTTAATATAACTTCATCTATATATTTAATCCATTCTTGAGCATCTTTATTTGAAAACTCATAACTTGTATTGCTTGATTTACCTGTTGTTTCATTTTTTCCTGTTGTCTCATTTTTAACAGATGCCTCTGCATGAGAATGATTATTACCTGTACTTTTTGTATAAGTATCTTCATTATCTGTAGTGGTTGTACTTTCAGTACGTGTTTCATCATCATCTATTCTTTTAGCCGAAGATCTACTCTCTTGATATGATTTTCCATGATTTTCTGTTTTACTAGATTGCCAACCATCAGTATCAGTTACTGTACTTCCTTCTGTTGATGTATCAACTTCTGTTGTACTTTCATTTTCTCCCTTTTGAACATTTTTCTTTGATAATGGTGTTAATTTATCATAAAAATTATATATGTTTTTTTCAAAAAATCTTATAGGATTATGTGGTAAAGCTTTTGCTACTACTAAAAAAGCAAATTCATCACCAAGCATTACATCAACCAAACGATCTACTCCTTGAAAATTTTCATCATTTTCATTAACTCCTGGAACTCCATCTATATTACCTTGATGCTTCATACTATCAAGTTCACTCATAATTTGATGAGTTTCCTCTAAATTCATTTGTCTTATTTTACTTCCTCTAAAATTACCTTCTAAACTTGGTTTAAGAATAAGTTCTCCTAATTCTTGTACTGTATTGTCAATTGTAATTTTTTGAATCAAATCACGTGAAATACCATAATAAAATGAAACCCCTACCTTATCTCCTTTTATTAAATATAAAAAGTTTACACCTTTTATTTTCATTGCGCTTAAAACATTTTCTAAAGCTTCTTTCCTTGGTGCTTTTTCTTCATATGTAATTCTATCAACCCTATAAAAAACAACATCTGATAAACTTATTTTAGGATTAGAACCCACATTTAAAGTTCCATCATCATAAATATAATATTTATCTGGTTGTTCTATAAAATCCAATATAAATTTTTCTTTGCTCATAAAATCACCTCAATTGTTACTTTTCCATTTTTACTGCTGTTTTGTACCATCCTCCTTTGCTAATTATCAAATTATTAGATAAAAGAACTTCTATATATTTTTTCGTATATTTAGGTTTTAAGTGAATAGCTCTGCCTAACATAGCCATATTACTTGGTTTACACATACATTCAAGCAAAGTATCATATCTATTCATTGTTTTACGATCAATGCTATTTTCTTTTAAACCTAATAATTGTTCTTTTCCTATATTATCAAGATTTCTATATCCATAAAATTCTTTATTATCTTTCATTAAAATAGCTATACTACAATCATCTATAGTAGCCCCTCTAATTACATTCTCAAAGCTATCTAACAATTGATATTCCAAACATTCTTTACTAATTATTTGTGAGTATTTCATTATTCTCTTTAAAACTGGTGCAAGCAAACATTTTCTTTTGTCATATAAACTAGCTTCCGTTCCATCAGACATTAATACAAAACCTTCGATACATCCAAGATTTCCCTTTATTATTTTCATAGTTTGAAGTACATCTCTAGATGTTGTAAAAACAGTAGTATTTGCAAACTCTCCATTTTCTGGTTGTGATGCAACTAGTAATTGATTATCTTTTAAATAACCTATTACTCCATCTCCTATATGTAATAAAATATATTGATTTGCATTAACAACAGCTACTAATAATGTGGATGCTAGTTCCTTCTTCTTGCATTTATAAATATCTGCTAATTTATTTAATTCATCATCAAGATCATTAACTATTTTTCTTTTGAAAGCTGCTCCATCTTTCTCACTAAAATAGGTATCAAATCCTTCTACCATATATTTGCAAATAAACTTCGTTATTCCTTCTGCACCATAATGAGAAAGTTTAGCCGAACCTGCTCCATCTGCCAAAGCTATAGCTGTAACGTCTCCATTACTATATGTATACGTTTTATCTTGGCATGGGATATCAGATTTTATATGTCCACGTCCTTGTACTGCACATTGGATTGTATTCCACATATTATTCCTCCATTACATTAAATATTATAATTCAGCCCATCCTTTTATACCTTCTACATCAAGTTTAACTGATTCTCCTGGCATTGATTGAGATGTTTTAGATACGCTTTGACTTAACCATACAAAAAATTCTCTAAACTTTAATCCTTGAAGCTTAAGTGCAGGTCTTTTAGGTGAGAAACTATTTAATGTAGGCATATCTGATTCATCTCCTATACCTATTGGAAAAACTGTAAGTTTTTTAGAATTAACCATATCAACAGTTCTCTTTATTGCTCTATTTAATTCAATAGGATTACCATTAGGTTCACCATCTGTCATAAGTACTAACCATGGTTGATAATAATCTACACCTTTATCCTTATACTCTTGCTTACGTTTTTCAAGTAAATCTAATGCCAAATTTACACCTTCCCCCATTGCTGTGTCACCTTGAGCTATAATTTGAGGAATCTCTTTCTGTCTTTCTATATTTGCGAAATCTACTAAACATGTCGCTTTACTATTAAATGTTACTATACATATTTCAGCTGAATAAACAGCCATTTCATCTTCTCTTATAGCTTCATAAAACAATTCCACTCCTTTTTTCATCTCTTCAATTCTACTAGTTCCACCAGTAACTACATTCCACATTTTACCATCTTCAAAAACAGTTTCTCCTGTCTGAATACAATCTCCTTCAACAGCTCCCATTGATCCACTTGTATCAAGACATAGACATATAGGAACTCTTGCTGTCGGATTATTTACTAAATCTTCAACTCTCAATAACATATTATTCATTAAACATATTCTCCTTTTCTTCATTTATATAAAGCTTCCATATAGCATTTTTCAAATTCTTTATAAAAATTAGCTGCTTCATTTTGTCTCGATCTAGGGAATGAAATAAACCACTCTTTTCCACCAACTTCATTAAAGAAAAAATTTATTTCTCCATATCCATAATTCCAATCATAACCGTTGTGATAATTATAATTTTCTTCGTATTCTTCATTTTGCCTTCCAAAATATGTTCCATAATTAGAAATTTTTATAAAAGGATGATTACTAACAATATCCTTTCCAATGATTGTTAATTTTTCTTTTGTTAATATTAGGTCGTAATAAAACTTATAATCTGAATTATATACCCATGTATGAAAATTCACATCAATATCTCCCAATAATTCAGTAACTAATTTATAATTCATATATTCAATCATTATAGTGTCCCCCATTCAGAAATTCCTTCTATATCAAGTTTTACACTTTCTCCTGGTGTTGATTGAGATGTTTTAGATACACTTTTACCTAACCATTCAAAAAATTCTTTAAATTTTAACCCTTTTAATCTCAAAGGTGGTCTCTTTGGAGAAAATTTAGCTAATATATCCATATCAGCTCCACTTCCAATACCAATTGGAAATACTGTTAGCTTTTTCGTATTAACTAATTCTTGTGTTCTACAAATTGCTCTTGATAACTCCTCTAAATTTCCATTAGGTCCTCCATCTGTCATAAGTACTAACCATGGTTGATAATAATCTACACCTTTATCTTTATATTCTTTTTTGCGACGTTCTAATAAATCTAATGCCATATTAACAGCTTCTCCCATAGGGGTCATACCATCTGCTTCTAGTATTTTGGGATTAGGTTCTAATTCTAAACTTGCAAAATCTTGTATACATTCAGCATCATTTCCTCCAAATGTAACTATACATATTTCAGCAGAATACATTGCTACTTCATCATCCTTGATAGCATCATAAAATAATTTCACTCCTCTATTTAATTCATTTATAGGATCTCCATACATAGATCCACTAACATCTAAACATAAACATACTGCTACTCTAGCTGTTGGATTATTTACAAGATCTTCAACTCTTAAAAGTAAATTGTTATTCATAATTATTCTCCTTTATTTTTATCTTGTTATACTTTTTGCATACATAACCATATCTATATATAAATTCTTACATTCTAAATATTTATTACATTTAATAAGTTCTACACATGGTTTAATATATTTTCCCATTAATTCTTCACAATATTTTGCATAACTATCAGATTTTTTTAATAAACTAACAATCGATGGAGCACAGTTATAATATTCTCTAATAAGTTCCTCCCCATCTGCTTGATTTATTAACCAATAATCACGATATTCTCTTAATATTGTAAGTTCTTCACAGTTATCATCTTTACCATAATATTCACATACAGCTGTTGTTATAAAACAAGAACTTCCTGAATTACCTGTGTTACCACTATGTGAACTAGTTTTTTTAGATTCACGACAAGATTTACATCGTTTCGGAATATCATATCCTTTTTCTTCATAAAAATCACATTCATTATTTGTTAATTCAAATACTCTTCCACAATCAATACAATTCTGACGTATCTTTACGGTATTACCATAATCAAAACATTCTTGACATATAGTATGTCTTTTTGATTTTTTAACATATTTCTGATAGTTTGTATATAGCAACTCTTTTCCGCACTTTTTACAATTATATACTTCTCCCTTATTAAGACATTGCTTGCATATCCCCTCCTTAGATTGTGATTTATCAACTTCTTGATTACACAATTTACATTTAATATATACAGCATTAGGATTTTTCTTTAATCTAGTAGGGAATAACTCCTCTGACATACTATCTTGTTGAATATATTTTCCACTATCTAATAATTCTAAGAAAATTTTAAATTTAACTAACCATTCATTAGCTGATAATCGTTTTTCTTCTAATGAATATTTTCCTTCTTTTCTAAAAGTATGATAAAAAGCTTCTTTTAAATCATATGTCAAGTGGCTCCATATATATCTCCATGGACCTTCTGGTGTCTTTTTATTGGAACTTTCTCCAAACGGATATGAAAAATCCATTTTTATAATATTTGATACAGGATCTTCCCCACCTTGTTGAGAATATGGTGGTTTTCCAGGCAACATTATCATAAACATTAATGTAGCAACTGCAAAATTTTCATTTCCCATTGTACGTAAAAAATCAGGAAAATG
>NZ_JAXEWM010000044.1:0-18195 GCF_034113885.1 Intestinibacter sp. | reverse complement strand
TGTTTTCCCTTTATTATAACACCAGATATTATCATTACTATTAAACTTACAATACATAGCGCCAATAATACTGCCATAACATAATCACTTGGATATTTAAAATCAAACATATAAATCACCCCGACTATACTATAATTTAATAAGCACAAAAAAATTTATCATTTTATTTTTCATTGTTTAGTGCCTTCTCAATTAACTCATCAAACATTTGCTCAGATTTTTCTTTACTATAAGTAGTATCATCGCCATTATCCTCTATATAATCTAATTCCATCTCTTCTGTAAGAGTGCTATATACAAAATGAAATTCTAAAGTTTCATCGTATGGTGCATCTTTATTTTTTTTACAGTAAGCAGCCATTTTAAAATCACCATTATTATTATAACTACCTGACCATTTTACATAACTATAACCCGAAGCTTTAACCACTTTATCTAATGATAGTCCATTATCTATTTCTGTATATGCTATTTCCTGTGCTACTTTATTAGCAACTTCTTCTTCTTGTCTACGTTGTTTATCTTTAACTATATTGTCACAATGTAAAACTCCCATTACTGGAACCATAAATAAAGCGAAAATCAATAGAGTAATAAATATTTGTTTAAATGCTCCCCATTTTGGCTTAACTTTCTGTATTATACGTAATACTACTATACCGAATAATACAAAAATTTTACTATTAATTTTAAAAGTAGCTACATATAACACAGAGATTAAAAAAACGATTAAAGAAAATTTTAAAATTTTATCAACTCCGCCTTTACTTATATCCTCATCTGGCTTATTTCTTACTTTTAACATAATATAAGATATTATCATTACTATTAAGCTTACAATACCTATTACAAATAATACTTCTACAAAATATTGACTTGGATATTTAAAATCAGACATATAAATCCATCCTTTTTTAGTTTAAGTTTTATTTAAATCTTTTTCAAATAGGATTGCCACTATATATATTTTAGCAGCAATCCTATCAGTTTAGGCTTTATCCTATAGAAGAAGCTATATTTTGATCACTTTCTTCTACTTGTATAGCAATTTGTTCTATTAAATTTCCTATTGATTCTATTACATTTGGAAATTCTTTAAGTTGTGTTTGTAATTCATCATATTTTTGGAATAAAGCATCTTGAGCAGCACCATCAAATACAGGTTCTAAATTTTGCATTTCAGTATTAAGAAATGTTAAAATTTCATTTATTTCCTCAGCTTTACCTTTAAAATTATTTGCAGCCTCTTTCATCTCTGGTATGCTATATAATATTCTATCTGCCATTTTCCTACCTCCTATAAGATAAATTTTTATTTAAAATCACTCATTTTTAACTTTAATGAGCAACTTTTTACATATTTTTATAAATCTAATATATTTGTTAACCCCTTTGCTAGCTCATCTAATTCTCTATAATCATTTTGAGCTAATTCTAGACATTCCTTAAAATGTCTTAAAACCTTTATATGAA
This sequence comes from Intestinibacter sp., assembly GCF_034113885.1. Lineage (GTDB taxonomy): Bacteria > Bacillota > Clostridia > Peptostreptococcales > Peptostreptococcaceae > Intestinibacter. The sequence goes on along the minus strand of NZ_JAXEWM010000044.1, from coordinate 16,722 downwards.
GCTCCATATTTGTCTTCCACTTATTATCAAAGCTTTCAAAAAAAGCTTCACTAGCTGCAGAGACCCATCCAGATGTTCTTAAATCATCTATACTCTTATTTAATTCGCTTAAATTCTCTTCAAATAAATTTATAGCCTCTTCATATGAATTTATACTTTGATTAAATACATCAAAATCTACTTTTAACGTCCTCGCCATATAATCACCTCATATTATATTCCCAGCATATTCAACGAAGCATTCTTACTTGTAGCCATCTTTTTATCTTCTTTTGCCTTTTGGATATCGCCCATAGCTTCGTATATCTTAGATCTAAGTAGATAAGCTTCTGCAAATTCTTCAGATATAGCCAATAGATAATTTGCCATTTCAAGAGCCTTTTCATAGTTATTTAATTCTTTATATATAAAACCTCTATATAAAATTAAATCTAGCTTGTCAGGATAATCTAAGCTTGCATCTCTAAATATACTTACTATGCTCTTGTAATAGTTTTTAGAACTCATTTCTCCATCTTTCACTTTTATAATAATGCCCTTTAAATAAAGTGCTGCATAATAGTACATACCTTCATTTTTTTGAGAAATAATTTGTTCAATATACTCAAGTCCTTCTTCATAATTTTTTTCGACGATATTTATAAAAGCTAAATAAAATCTAGCTTGTTCATCAAATTCATTTTCTAAACTAATTATTTCCTCTAAATCGTGCTTGGCATCTTCAACTTGATTTTTAACTAAATGTATCTTAGCCTTTTCTCTTAAAATAAGAGAGCTTTTATTATTTTTAAATTTAGATTCTATTAATTTCAAGGCTTCATCTACCCTTTGTTTCTTTTGTAAAAGCAGTATTTTATCAAAACAAAAGCCTTCATCATCTGGAAACAATCCAATAGCTCTATCTAATATCTCCCCAGCCTCTTCAATCCTATTATTTTCTAGTAAAACTAAAAATTTTAAATGATATCCCTCAAATAGATTCGGATCTAATTCTATAAATATATCTAGAGTCTCTAATGCCTCCTCTGTTTTATTCATCGCTATTAATATCTGTGCCTTTCTAAATCTGATATCCGATCTAAATTTGTCTTTTGTTATAGCTTTATTGTAGTAATTTAATGCCTCTTCATAATTGCCCTGTTCTTCACATACAATCGCATAATTTATAAAAATCTCTATATCTGAAAAGCCAAAGTGTATTGCTTTTGAATAATAAGACTTTCCTGATTCTTCATCGTTTTTTAAAAAAGATATATTGCCTAGATGAAAATAGGCTCTTGAATTATCCTTTTCGATTAATAACACATTTTCTAAGCATTGCTCTGCCTTAAGATAATCTTCTAACATCACATAAGCTTCACTTAGCTTAAAATATGAATCTATATTCATAGGGTCTTCTTTTACGGCTTTTTCATATAACCTCTTAGCTTCTTCATAATTTCCAATAGAATAAAGCACTTCTCCTTGTTTTATGTATTCCTCTAAGTTACTTATCATAAAATCCCCCCTTTTGAGTTAATTTATTACAGTGTCCACAATACTCTTGCCATCAGCAACAACAGTCTTTCCTGAATTTATCAAACTGAAATTAGATATCTTTTCTTTAATTGTTAAAATATTTTTTGTAATATCTTTAGCCTTATTAAGGCTATTTTCATCTAAGAGTCCTGTGCTCCCTAGTATTTTTTTTGTACCTTCTCCTAATCCATCAAAATATTTGATTTTATCCTCAGAAAAATTAGCTGTGCTTATAAGATTTTCATATGTAGATGCATTTTTATCCCATCCGCTGATATTGACTAAATTTTTAGACATAGAAGCATTGTCATCCCATTTACCGACACCTTCAATACTTTGAAGTGTTCCCGCAAATGATGCTATATCTCCTGCAAATACAAGACTTTTTCCTATAACTTCTCCTGCAGCTCTATTTCCTGTAAAATCATCCATTAAATTGCCCCAAGAATCTCCTGACAAATCCATTAATCCTTTTGATTCAAGTCTATCTGCCCTAGCCATATTTCCACTTCTTTCAAACTCTGCCAAAGCTTCTTGATCATATGTTAAATCAGCAGCACTATTTAAAATATCCCAACTTGAAAATGCTACAGTTTCAGAAATTCCACCGGCAGTAGCTGCTGTTGCTATTTGTGATAATATCGCAGCTCCGCTACCTCCTGCTGCTCCACCACCTCCTGCTGCTAACGCAGCTCCTGCCGTACCTCCAGTTGCATAAATAGCAAGAATTATTACAGCAGCTATAGTTACTGTTCCAATTACAATTTTGGTCCTGTCAATAAATATATCTACCTTGTATTTACCACCTTCATCGTAATACCAGTCTTTTATATTGTATATTAGATTTCTACATTTTCTTCTCAATTCATCTTTAAATTCTTCTATAGTTTCCCCTGTCATCAGCTCTATCAAGCCTTTGTAACTGTCAAATCCATCAAAAAGATGCTCATCCATATATGCAATCAATTTACATATAAGTCCTGTCTTTATATTGTTTTTCATTTTAAAGGACTTCGTACTTTGTTTTATTCTGTTTGCAACCTGCTTATCTATTTGCTTTGCTCTATCTTCAAATTCATCTACATTTAAATAAAACCTCTGCATATTTTCCCTTTTTTCTTCACATTTATTGATTCTATTTCTAATTTGATAATCAGCCTGATCTAAATATCCTCTATTAGATGTATCTAATTTTTTTATTTTACTTCTAAATCTCTCTAGCTCATTTATCCTATCTTCATATTTATCTGCTACTCTTTTCGCTGTATTAGATAGACCATTTAAGCTCGAATAATTTATAATCAATTGACTCATTAAAAAAATCCTCCAAATGTACTTTCAACTTTTCTACGGTTTTCTTCATCTTGATTTTTAATATCCGTTTGAATAGCTCTTAACTCCTCACGTATATTATCATCTGCATTAGATAAAAAACTGTCGACTCTAACCTCTGCTTCGTAATAATCAATTATTTTATCTTCTATAGAAATACGCGAACTAGTAGTTATAGCTTCATAATAATCAATTTCTAATCTATTTAAGTATTTAGCTATATTATGTATTTTAGAATCAGCTTCTAAAAAATCTTCTTCTACTCTTTTGAGTTTTTCATAAGTTCTCTCTAATCTAGACATATTTTCACCTACTTTTAATCACTTACTATTCTTTATTAATTTGTTCAGCAACAGAATTATCAATATCCTCATATGTAAGTGCTATTTTTTCAAGCTGTAAAGCCATCTCTCTTAAGTTATCCTCTTGGTCTGTTAGCTTAGTCTTTAATATTAAAAACTCTCTTTCAAAGCACTCTTTTCCATTTCCTTCCCAAGAATTTGTCAATCTATCATTTGCATTAAATACCATCTCTCTAGCAGCTCTATATTTATCAATACTAGCTCTCAAAGCAGATATTGTCTCTGAAAAAAACTTAGTATCAATTCTTTTAACCTCACTCATAAATATTCCCTCCTATCATTGATATTTAATCCTTTTTAATAGTTTTTATCTTCTTATACTCTCCTTTTTCAAATAGATATCCATCACCTAAAACTATAGGCTTTGAAAAAGCCTTTGATTGCTTGATGCTTACGTCGAATAATTTTAGATTGCTCAAATCTTCAAATATTAAAGCTTTTTTATTCTCTTTTATCTTTTTAAGTATTTCTGGTGCATTGTACGCTAAACTATTATTTTCTATATTCGTAAATAATATAGACATCTTATATGTTTTAAATTGCTTCAAAATATTCATAAATTTTGCACTCAAGTCCTTTTTCTTGCTAAGCTCATTTATAAATTCGTTGTTTTCAACTACTATCATATAAAGAGGTAAGCTTTCTATTATCTCTTGTTCTGACATATCTTCAATATTATCACTGTAGTAATCCTGTCTTCTTTCAAATTCATCAAATATATCGTCTAAAATCAATTCTATATCAGATAGATCCAATGTGTACTTGTCTACGAAGCCGTATTTTTTAACTTCATCTAATTGACGTTTAGGGCTATCTACAATATAAGCCTTAGTCTTGTTCATCAAGATTGTATTGTTTATAGTTGAAAGTAGATTTAAAACAAAGTTTGTCTTACCGCTTTTATCTCTTCCAGTTACGGCAAATAAATCATTTTCCAATAAATCAAAGTAAACATACTCTATTGTCTCGTAATCTATACCTATAGGTATCTTGTATTTATTTTTAAATAATTCTTTTTCTTGTTCAAATAGATCACTGGCATTTATAACCTTAGGAACCTCTGGAATCTTCTTAGCTCTTAAATCTCCATAGTATCCATTTGTGCTTTCTATTAATTTTTGTATGTTTTTATTTCTTTCTAGCTCTTTAGCACCATCTACAGGAAGTGCAGTTTGAAACTCTAAGACAGTTTTATCTATCATAACAAGCCCTCTTCCTGGAATATCCTTTGGTTCTATTTGACATCTGCTAAGTAAATTCGAATATTCATCCTTTTCATTACAGTGAAGAGCTATTCTATTTCCATAATTCGAAAGCATTCTACTATTTAGAGAATTAGTTTGTATACCAGTAACTATAAGGTTTATACCTACACTTTGACCTTCTCTAGATAACATAAGTATCTCGCTATCGTATTCTGGATAATACTCTCTAAATGCAGTTACATTGTCTATCATTAAAAATATCTGTGGAATATCTCTATATCCTGCTTCTATATAATTTGAATATGTACCGACCATGTATTGAGAAAACGCATATTTTCTCTTTTCAATTTCAGTTTTTAGCATTCTAAATAAATTGCTTATTCTATCTTCTTCAGAATTTGTCACTACTCCACCTATTAACTTAGATGATTCAAATACCTTAAGTGCCATATTTCCACAATCAATAATATATACATTTATATCCTTTGGAGTATAACAGTTCATAAAATCACATAAAATTGTTTCAAGCATTATAGTTTTTCCAGATAAAGATGAACCAATTATATACGTATTATCAGTAGATAGATTTACTAATAATTCTTCTTGTAGCTGTTGGTCTGGATCGTCGCATACTCCTATTAATGCAGTTATTCCATCCTCTATATTTCTGTTTACATAGTTAAGCTCTTTAAGATAGATCACATCCTTAAGAGGAGGAAGGCATATTCCACTTAGTTTTTGTATATGGTTGATTTGGCAATAAGTATTTATTCTCTCCACTATAGCCTGTAATTGATTTTTTCGATTTTCCTCGCTGTCTTTTTGCTTATTTGTATAAACTAGCTTTTTCTTGCCCCATAAATTTATTTGATATAACTCAAATACATTGCTGTCATTTAAATCTCCATTTGGTGTTTTCGCACCACTATACGCTGATTGGAATAAATCAAATTTTTCGTTATTTCCAACCTGTAAATATGCTCTCCCAGGCTCAGTTATTTCTGCTGCCAGTGGAGTTTTTAGCACTTCATTACTGTCCTCTTTAGTTTGAACCTTTAGACAAATCTTGAATTTAGAGTTACTCCAAATCTGTGCATCTACTACACCTGAAGGCTTTTGAGTAGCTAGTATTAAGTGAACTCCTAAGCTACGTCCTATTCTAGCTGCTGATATTAACTCCTTCATAAATTCTGGATACTCCATTTTTAGCTCGGCAAACTCATCTACTATAATTACAAGATGTGGAAGAGGAGTTATATTTCTATTTTTCTTGTATATATTTATATAATCATCTATATGGTTTACTTTATTAGCTGCAAAAAGCTCCTGTCTTTTTTTAAGCTCTGCCTTTATAGATTTTAAAGATCTCTCGATTTCTCTACCTTCTATATTTGTTATAGAACCTATCAAGTGAGGCAATTGTTCAAATTGATTTACCATACCTCCACCTTTAAAGTCTATTATTAAAAAGCTAAGCTCATATGGATGAAAAAGTGTTGCAGCAGACAATATATAAGTTTGAAGTACTTCACTTTTACCAGAACCTGTTGTACCTGCTACTAGACCATGAGGACCGTCGTGTTTTTCATGTAAATCCAAATATAACACCTTGTTTTTCATCTTTACACCTATCGGAACCTGTATACTCTTACCTATATTTGATCTACTCCATCTTTCAGATAAATCTAAATCTTTGGCATCCATTATTTTCAATAACTCATATAAAGTTATATTTTTTGTAAGTTCATTATCTAAGTTGACCTCTTCAACTGATATAGCCGCCATCTTTATAGCTGTTTCAAATGCTTTACCATTGCTTATTGTCTCGAATTTAAATTTAATTTTATTTTCACTGTCATCTGTATTGTATATATAACCTTCATTTTCGCTATCAGATAATTTAATTATCTCTGTACATCCCTTTGGCAGTAATTCATGATATGGCTCAAAAAATACAAAAGTAAATCCATAGTCCTTTGCCTTTTCTATATATTTTGAAACTGGATGTCTCTTTAGCTCTGTATTGTCGAGTACAAATACAACAAATCTAGGTAAGAACAAAGAGTCATTTTGTTGCTCCCTCATTGAAAGTATTGCATACATATATTCAAATACCATAGCTGTACTTTCTTCATCATATACCATATTTCTTATACCTAAATCACTATTTTCTAAATGCTTAAACCATCTAAGCCATGTCATTTTCTTCATATCCTTCTTAGAGAAAATGTATATAAAATTTACATCCTTATAGTAATGTCTAGTGGCTAGGTCTAATGTTATATTTTTTAAAATCTCGTATAGAGATTCTTCATTTCCCAAAATACCAACTGCATTACACTTTGAAAACTTAGATACTATAGGGACATTTATTATATTTTTATAATTATTTTCAATTCTCTCTGGAAGATCGATTAGTTCATCCTGAGAATCCTTAAAGTCAGGCTTTTTGTAATTTATCTTACATCTAGAAGGTATTTGACCTGTACCGATTCTGACATATAGAAAATCCTCGTCTTTTACACTTCTGTCAAATATACCTCTGAATTCTTCAACTGATTTTAAATTATCATCCATAGATTTATACATTTTTCTAAGGATAATTTGCTCTTTTTTTCTAACCTCTAGAATATCTTCTTTTTTAGACTCTATGTATTCTAGATAACTCTGTTCTCTCTCTTGTACCTCTTTTGCATAGTCTTTTTTACTATAAAAATATCCAATAATAGAGACAGACATCGTAATTATCATCGAACAAACGCTGTATATTACAAAATTTCCACCGCCTCCCATTATTCCTCTGATTAGTATTATCAATATAATCATTGCAACTGAAGGATATATAAGTAGAAATATATTTTTTGTAGGTTCCTTAGGCTTAATCTTTGGAGGTAGTATGTCGATTTCATCTTCTGGCATTATATATTTTTTTCTCGTGCTTATATTGTACTTTGGATATTTAAGTACACTATCATCATCGTTTATACAGACATCATCCAAAGTTAAAACACTTATACCCGAATTAGATGTAGTGTATATCTTATCTTCTTTTAGATAAAAGCTATATCCTACAAACATGAAAAAATCATAATCCTTTACCCTAGCCCTTGAAGTTATCTTTCTTCCATTTATATAAACTCCATATGTAGTATTATTATCTATTAAAATATATTCATCATTTTGTTTTTTTAGAGTTATAATCTCATTTTTAGCGAAATTATCATCTATAAAAATATCACAATTGGTAGTGCCGCCAATTGTTATCTTTTCTTTATCTTTAATATTTATTATTCTATTAAAATCATGTGTATTCTCAAAATCAACTAAATAGTCTATACTTATAATAGTTGTATCTGTTCCCAAATACTTAATTGTAATACTATCGCCATGCTTTAATTTTTTTGATTTAAAAATATTACCATCAAAGTATATTTGTGTACTTTCATCACACACAGCCTCCCATGTATTGCCTGCATTAAAAAAATTTACTTCAAATGGTTTTAAAAATATTTTTTCATTAAATCTTATATCGCTTTCTTTAGTAGTCCCAAGCTTTATAATTTGACTCTCGCTGTCTAATGTACTTTCTCTGTAAATATTATTTCCGTATATTAATAGTTTAAAATTATGCATAAATTATTCTCCTTATAAAATATTTATAATACTTCCATTTATTAAATTAAATTCTTTTAATGTTTTATCTCCTTTTAACAACGCAATTGGATTTTCACTTCTTAGATAACATTTAGATAAGTCTTCTACATTTATACCTAGGTTGTATGCTTTATTTATTCCTATTACAAATTCTGTGGCAGTTATATTTACAGGAACCTGTAAATCTACTTGTTTTCTTAATTTATGAAAATACAAAACGACGGTTATAACTTCCATTGTCTACACCCCTTTTATTAGATATTTCTAATTTTATTTGCTCTCCACTCTACTTTTTTATTTATTACTATCATTATATAATAAAAAACTATTTTTGTAATTAAATATGGATTATTTATTAAGAGCTTGTTTTATATACAATGTATCTTTATCAAAAACTTTGTCGATAGTTTCACTATTTTTGAACCATGCTATTGATAATGTAGAAATATGTGCTATTGAAATTCCATATTCACAAAATTTCAAAATATTTTCTACACTTACAACATTAGTATTAAAAAAATCTTCATATTTTCCATAATGTCGAACATCTGCCGCACTATTTATTACTGTAGTTATAATGCTTTTTAAATTTTTATATTCTATTTTATTTAATCCAAAGTCTTCTTTTACTATATCTCCATTTAAAACTACTACTTTTGTAAGCGTCAAAGTTGAAAATAAATGCCGATAAAAATAGCAATCGTTTTTATCGGCATTTTATGTATGATCTTATTCTTATTTCTTTTTTATATTATTGGGAATTTCAGATGACCAAGGCATTAAAGGTTCAAAATCAAATTTTGTAAAATCGTCAATTCCTGTCATTTTGTCAAACAAATAGAATAAATACCTTTCGGCAATTAAATTATTTGCTTTTGCTGTTTCAATTATGCTATAAATTGTAGCACTCGCATGAGCACCCTTTGGATTCTTTGAGAATAACCAATTTTTTCTTCCTATTACAAATGGTTTTATAGCTCTTTCAGCTGCATTATTATCTATTTCTAAATGTCCATCTTCCAAAATGAAATACATATTAGGAAGTAGATTTTTAGTATATTCAAGTGCTTTTCCAAATGGAGTTTTAGATAGTGCATTTTCAATTTCTTCATTTACAAAAGAATTAAATTCATCTAAAAGAGGCTTTAATTTTTCTAAACGAATTTTATATCTTTTATCATAAAAATCTTCACTCTCTTTGTATTTTTCTTTTATTTCACTTTCTAACTCATAAATTTGCTCACAATAATTAAACCCTATGAATGCGCGAGAGCGCTCAAGAGCCTCTTTATCTTTTAATAATGGTTCAATTTTGTTAATTTTAAGTGCTTCATCCTTATTTTAAAGCCACTTAAATCGCCCTTTATCTAGTCTGTAGTAATATAGCCAAAAGCCTTCGTCAAAATGCAAAACTTTAAGTCTGTTCATTGATTTGTCGCAGAAAACAAAAAGTGCATTTTGATACGAATCTTTTTTAATTTTAGTTTCTACCATTAATTTTTACATCTGTTGATTTTTTGACAGATACATACATTTGAGGAGTTACAACTTGTAGTAGATGATTATATGGTTTACTATAATAATTTTAGATGTCAAAGGAATTTAAAAAAGCTGACTCCTGTTCAATTTAGAAATCAGCTTTTAATGGCGGCTTAGCCACACTTTTTTTCTAGCGTCCTTGACAAAGGGTTCACTTTATTGCGACAGCTCCCTTTTTGAATTTTCAATAATCCTTAGTCAACTACATTAACAAGTGTCCCAATTCCTTCAATTGTACACTCAACTTTATCTCCGCTCTTCAAATACTTAGGTGGCTTAAATCCCATCCCTACTCCTGATGGAGTTCCTGTAGCAATTATATCACCTGGTTTTAATGTCATACCAGCTGATAAATCATTTATTATTGTCGGTATATCAAATATAAAATGTTTAGTATTTGATGACTGTCTAACTTCTCCATTTACTTTACTTAAAACATCTAATTCGACTGGTGGTGTTATTTCATCCTTATAAACTATCCATGGTCCAAGTGGTGTGAAGGAATCTATACTCTTTCCTCTGAACCATTGTCCTCCATGTCTTTGTTGAAGGTCTCTAGCACTTACATCGTTCATTATTGTGTATCCGAATACATAATCGTAAGCGTCTTCTTTTTTGATATTTATTCCTTCCTTGCCTATTATTACAGCAAGCTCTACTTCGTAATCTACTTCTTCTGAAACGCCTTGGTAATTAGTTATTTTATCATTTATTCCGATAGCCTTATTTACCCTTTTTGAGAAGTAAATTGGGTATTTAGGTAGTTCGTAGTTAGCATTGAAGCTTCTATTAGTCTCTTCAACGTGATCTTTGTAGTTAAGACCTAAGCAAAGAACGTCTTTCACAGGATTTACTATTGGAGCACATAGCTTGATATCTTCTAATAAATCAACTTTTATACTAGCATTTTCTTCATAGGATCTGCTCTTTAAAGCTGCTAAATCACTTTCTGTTGCATTTGCTATAAAATCATTCATATCTTTGTAGTCTTTTTGTAATCCAAGAGACTTAAAGCTATAAACGCCTGTCATTTTGCTATTTACTATTCCCAATGTTTCTACATCATTTAATAGATATGTAACAAATTTCATTTTCCATTCCCTCCAGTTTATTTATTATAAAGTAATGTATTAATATCCAAATTATTTATTAAGTCGTCTTCTTCTTTTAGTAGCTCTTTTAAGACGTTTATTTAGAGCTACTCTATCACTTTTATCTAAATCCTCTCTAAATCTACTCATTTCAGCCATGAAATCGTCGATTACTTCTAGTAGGTTTTCCCTGTTTCCTAAAAATAACTCTGTCCATAAATCCTCGTTTATGTCGGCTACTCTTGTAGCATCTCTATAGCTTCCTCCCATGTAGATTTCGGTATTTCTAGCTTCTACATCACTGTTTATCAGAGATACTGCCATAACGTGTGGCAGATGTGATGTAAATGCAATTATTTGATCGTGGAAGTCTGAGCTAATTCTTATAATTCTCTTAAATCCAAGCTTGTAGATAATTGCTTGTAAAAGTAATACATTGTCGTCATCATTTCTCTCAGTGTCGATTAATAGATAATTTGCACCTTTATAACATTCTGCAGTGGCATGGTCAATTCCTTTATTTTCCCTACCTGCCATAGGATGTCCGAAAATAAAATCTACATTATCTGGAATAATATCGTCTAACTCCTTGATTAAAGACCCTTTAATTCCTGCAACATCTGTGACTATCGCACCGTCCTTGAAATTATTTCTATTTTCCATCATAAACCCTTTTATAAGTCTAGGATAAATACAAATAATGACTAAATCCGCTATTTCTAAAAATTCCTTTGCTTTATCTGAACCATCTTTTATAACACCCATTTTTTTTGCTTTTTCTATAGATTCTAAATTTGTATCTACAGCATACACATCTTCGAAACCAGCCTCCTTAAAGGCCATTGCGAAGGAACCACCAATAACACCTAAACCAACAATTGTAATATTCATACTAGATTGTCGCACCTTCTAAATCTATGTATGTTTTTAAGTTTTTCATTATTTCGTCAAATTTATCTGGTTTTATTGATTGTTTTCCATCACATAATGCTTTTGCTGGGTTGTTGTGTACTTCTATCATAAGTCCATCTGCTCCTACTGCTATAGCAGCTTTTGCTAATGGTTCTACTAAATCACGTTTACCTGTTGCATGAGATGGATCTATTATTATTGGTAAGTGTGATTTTTCTTTTATAACTGGCACTGCACTTAAGTCTAGTGTATTTCTTGTTGCAGTTTCAAATGTTCTTATACCTCTTTCGCAAAGTATAACATTTTCGTTACCTCCAGCCATTATATATTCTGCACTCATTAGCCATTCTTCTATAGTTGCGCTCATACCTCTCTTTAATAGAACCGGAGTTTTTATTTTACCTACTTCCTTTAATAAATCGAAGTTTTGCATATTTCTTGCACCTATTTGGATTACATCTACATCTTCTACGAATTTATCTAAGTATTCTGCAGACATTAATTCTGTTACTATTGGAAGTCCTGTTTCTTGTTTTGCTATTTTTAATAATTCTAATCCTTTAAGCTCTAATCCTTGGAAGCTGTATGGTGAAGTTCTTGGTTTGAATGCTCCACCTCTTAAGAAGTTTGCACCTGATGCTTTTACTGCTTTTGCTACTTCTACTATTTGTTCTTCGCTTTCAACTGAGCAAGGACCTGCCATTATTCCTAAATGTCCTCCACCTACTTTTGTTCCGTTCACATCTACTATTGTAGGCTCTGGATGGAATAATTTATTTGCTTTTTTGTATGGCTCTTGTACCTTTAATACTTTTTCTACACATGCAAATGTCAATAATTCATCTGGATCTATATAAGCAGTATCTCCAACTACCCCTAATACTGATGTTGAAGTTCCATCTATTTTATCTACAGCTGCTCCTTTATCTTGTATAACTTCTACTACTTCATTTATATCCTCTTGCGTAAACCCGTTTTTCATTACAACTATCATAATATTTCCTCCTACGACCTCTTAAAATGCTTTATATTATTTAAATATTAATTATTTACCCTAAATTTACAATAAAATCTAATAAAAAATCTTTGTCTCTATAATGTTATTTCTTTTCCTTCTACATCAGCGTATTTCTTAACAACCTTCATTATTTCATCAAATTTATCCGGTTTTATTGATTGTTTTCCATCGCATAATGCTTTTGCTGGATTGTTGTGTACTTCTATCATAAGCCCATCTGCTCCTACTGCCATAGCAGCTTTTGCTAATGGTTCTACCAAGTCACGTTTACCTGTTGCATGAGATGGATCTATTATTATTGGTAAATGTGATTTTTCTCTTATAACTGGTACTGCACTTAAATCTAATGTATTTCTTGTTGCAGTTTCAAATGTTCTTATTCCTCTTTCGCAAAGTATAACATTTTCGTTACCTCCAGCCATTATATATTCCGCACTCATTAACCATTCTTCTATAGTTGAGCTCATTCCCCTTTTTAATAGTACTGGAGTTTTTGTCTTACCTACTTCTTTTAATAAGTCGAAGTTTTGCATATTTCTCGCACCTATTTGAATTACATCTACATCTTCTACGAATCTATCTAAGTATTCTGCAGACATTAATTCTGTTACTATTGGAAGTCCTGTTTCTTGTTTCGCTATTTTTAATAATTCTAGCCCTTGTAGCTCTAAGCCTTGGAAGCTGTATGGTGAAGTTCTTGGCTTGAATGCTCCACCTCTTAGGAAGTTTGCACCTGATGCTTTTACTGCTTTTGCTACTTCTACTATTTGTTCTTCACTTTCAACTGAACAAGGACCTGCCATTATTCCTAGGTATTTTCCACCTACTTTGCTTCCATTTACATCTACTATTGTATCAGCTGGATGGAATAATCTATTGGCTTTTTTATAAGGTTCTGATACGTTCATAACTTTTTCTACATAAGAGTAAGCTAGTATTTCATCTGGATCTATTATTGTTACATCACCTATAACACCTATAACACACCTTTGTCTACCATGAGATACATTTACCTTTAACCCTCTCACTTGTAAAAATTCTAATATTTCATTTAATTCTGCTTCTGTATATCCTACTTTTAAGACAATTATCATAATTGCTATCCTCCATAATATAATCTCTATTTTTAATATTTTATATTTTTGCCTTTTTTATAATTATTTTTACTTTTATATTTATTTAAAATTTATTTGTATTTAACATCCCTATAACAACCTAAAAGTTTGAAATATTTAGAATTTCTTGCGATAGTATTTATAGCCTTTTTTATATTTTCATCAAATAAGTTTCCATCGAAATCTACAAAGAATATATAATTCCAAGGGTTATTTCTATTTGGTCTAGATTCTATCTTAGACATGTTTAATCCAAATTCTTTAATGTCTCTTATAACAGTATACAATCCCCCACATGAATCCTCAATTGAAAATAATATACTTACTTTATCACAAGTTTCATCACATTCTAAATCTCTTCCTATAACGATGAATCTCGTATAGTTATTCTTTAAGTCGTTTACATCTTTTTTTATAATATTTAAATCGTATAATTTTGCTGCTCTCTCAGAAGCTATAGCTGCTTTACTTTTATCATTTAAATCTGATACTAGTTTAGCAGAAATTGCTGTATTAGAGTAAGGAATTAAATTATAATCTTTATGCTTATCAAAGAACTTTGTACTTTGTTCAAATCCTTGTGGATGTGAGTAGACATCTTTTATATCATCTACTGTCGCACCTTTTATTCCTACTAAATTTTGATTTATTCTTATACATTCTTCTCCGACAATATATAAATTATATTGATTTAATAAATCCTCTACTGTCCCTATACCACCTGTTGATGAATTTTCTACTGGAAGTATTCCATATTCTATTTCTCCGCTTTCTACGGCTTTAAACACATCTTCAAATTTTTCATATGCTTTATTTTCTTTGATATTATTGAAATATTTCAGCATTGCTTCATTACTGAACGATCCAGGTACACCTTGATATCCTACTACTAAGCCTTCTTTATCACTTTTATAAGGCTTTGTATGGATTTCATTTTGTGGAAATATTTCTTTTTGCTGTACCAATCTACTTAAGTACATTAAATTATCATAATAGCTCTCCACTAAACCTCCATACTCTTTATTCTCTAAGTACCCTTTATTTTTTTCTATTATAATCTTTTCTCTCTCTGGATGAAATATTTGAATATTATGTTCCTTTTTATATTCTGAAATAGCTTTTGAAATATTCATTCTCTTTTCTAATAATTTTGTCATTTGCTCGTCTATTTTATCAATTTCCATTCTATAGTCTCCTAAAAGATCCATATTACCACCCTTTCTTTAAACATATCCCATACCAATTAAAAAAAAGAGAACTCTTCAAGAGTCCTCTTTCATAAAACAAGTATTATTCACCTAATTTTATATTTTTTAGCTTCACACTTAAATGTAGGTCAAACTTGGACTCTTTAGAAAAGATTTACTTTTTATGTTTTTGCAATAAAAATAGCCAGCGCTAAAATAAAAGCCCCAGAATATAAAGTAGAAAAAGCTATATAATTTTGCAAAATCTTTTCTAATTCCTCTCATTATTTTTTCCTCCATCTAAATTATTATACTTTCGATTATTATCTTATACCTTAATTTTATTCTATTAAAAAAAGTTGTCAACCTAAAAATTAATTTTATATATATAAAAATGATAATTTTTTAAATATTAAAATCAATTATTTTTGATTTATGCTTTTTATTTATTTGAAATTTTGTAATTTTTCCCTAAATTTTCTTTTTTTATTAACAAAATTTTCAATATCTATAAATTTTTAAAGAATTTTAATTTTTTTAAATATTTTACTTTTTTTATATTTAAAATCATTATTACGAAATAAAAAAGCCCTTAGAAAGATAACTTCTTCCAAGAGCTTTTATATTTAAATTTATAAAAATATACAACTTATAATAATGTGTAAAAATATGCATAGATAAATATCCTTATATTTGTACTTCATAAATCCAACTACCGCTGACGTTATCGCAGTTACACCCATCTTTGAAAATACAACATCGACCGCAAACTTATCACTAGTAATAACTGTTAAATTTTGACTCACAATGTCCCAATATCCCAATACAAACAATACTGACAATATTAAAACTATAATCCATGTTATTTTCTCATTATCTAAGAAACCATTTATATAATTCCATAAATACTGTCTAAATAACATCTCTTCATAAAAAGGAATTACTAGTACAGATAGACATATTAATAAATATCCATAAAATATCTTTTCGCCTTTAAACACAATAGTAATAACTAAACTCAATAAAGCAACTAAAAATAATATTATTCTTATTTTTTTATTGTCGTATTTATTAGACATCTCTTTTAATCTATATCCTGCTGGATTAAATAAGTTGCTCCCTCTTAAAAAAAGAAAAGCACTTATACCGACAATCATAATAGATATTATATTTGCTATATTTATATTTGTAGCTGTAAAATTGAGTACACTCAATAATATATTCTTTATAAGTATTCTGCCTATCTGTAAAACAGCTAATATTAAAAAACAATCTAATAAAAATTCTTTATCTTTTATGCCAATATTTAATTTCTTCAAATTCAATCACCCACGCTTTTTAATGTTATCTATTAATTATAACATATAATAACAGCGAGAATGAATAAAATCTTAATCGTATAATCCATTTAATACTCGACAAATTGTAGCCTTACTCCAGCTAGTCTTTTGTGATATTTGTCTATAGCTTAGACCTTGATTTCTAAGCTCCTTTATAGAATCGATATCACTGTCTTTTATTTGTTTTTCTTTAGGTCGCAAATTACTTTTAAAAGATTTTATTTCTTCTATTTGTTTTTTTAAATCATCTATTTCAGCCTGCTTAGCTAGTAATTTTTTTTCATATTCTGATCTCATCTCATTAAATTCTCTAATATAATTTATTTTCCAGCTTTCGTCTGATTTTGATTTAAATAATCCCATAACAAACACTCCTTTTCTTTAGATTATAAACTAATATTTCTTTATATCTGTGAAAAGTCCTTGTTGTTTTTAGTTAAATTCATTCG
>NZ_JAXEWM010000043.1:0-6652 GCF_034113885.1 Intestinibacter sp. | reverse complement strand
GTTACAGCTTAAAAATATTTATAAGAGTTATATAACAGGAGGCAATAAACAAATCGCTCTAGACGGAATTAATTTAAAGTTTAGAGAGAGCGAATTTGTGACGATTTTAGGGCCAAGTGGCTCAGGAAAGACTACCTGTTTAAATATAATAGGTGGCTTAGAGCATTATGATAAGGGTGATTTAATAATAAACGGCAGATCTACAAAGGATTTTAGCGATTCTGATTGGGATTCATATAGAAATAATACAGTAGGATTTATATTTAAAAATTACAACCTAATACCTCATCTAAGTATATTAGAAAATGTACAAGTTGCTATATCACTTACTGACTTGTCTAAGGAGGAAAAGCAAAAAAAGGCAATAGATGCTTTAGATAAAGTCGGTATTAAGGATTATATGAGAAAGACATCGGAGTTTTTATCTAGAGACGAAATGCAGAGAGTGGCGATTGCCCGTGCATTAGTAAACGATCCTAATATAATACTTGCAGATGAGCCTACAGGAAACCTAGACAGTAAATCTAGCTTGGAGATAATAGATTTGATGAAGGAGGTATTTAAGGATAAATTAGTCATCGTAGTGACTCAAAATGAACAGATCGCTAAATCCTACGCGACTAGAGTTATTTCCTTTAGAGATGGAGAGATCGTTTACGACAGCGATCCGCTTAAGGAGGATTTACATCAAAGAGATATTTCTTTAAAAAAGACTTCCATGGGAGTTTGTATGGCTTTAAAGTTGGCTGCAAGAGATATGTCTAATAAAAAAATGAGGACATTTATCTACATGCTGATATCTAGTGTTGGAATTATAGGTATTGCTATAGTGATATCTTTAATTACTGGATTTGAGCAGAAAATAAATGACTATGAAAAAAATACATTAGCTGATTTTCCAATTGTAATAGATGATGTGTATGATAATTTAGATATTTACACCCAAATAGGAGAAATAAAAAATATTCAGAAGTACAATGACAAGTTTGAATTATATACAAGTGAAGAGGTAGTCTATCCCTATGATTGGGAGGCAAATAACAAATCACATAAAAATAAAATAACAGATGAGTATGTTCGATATATAAAAAATATGGACAGCGATTTATTTTCAGCCATATCGTACAAAAGTCAGATTGACATGAATATATTAAAAAAGGATGATAAAGGACGAGTTTCGATATTGGACACTTCTGCTATTAATTTTTCGTCGTATCCTGAAGGAAATGGAGAGGAAAAATATTTAGAGCAAAATTACGATTTGTTGTACGGGTATTATCCAACTGATAAAAAGGATATCGTGCTCGTAGTAGATGAATACAATAGAGTAGATAGCGGTATTTTAAAGGCTCTTGGTGTAGATTGCGATAGAGAAGAAAATGTAAAATTCGATGAGCTTATAGGAAAGGAATATAAAATTATTTTAAATGATGAATTTTATAAAAAGGAAGGAAAATACTTTACGACAGATATCAGCGATAAAAATTTAGAAAATCTATACAACTCTAAAAAATCTTTAACTATAAGCATAACTGGAATATTGAGAGCTAAAAAGGATAATAATTTATCATATTTATCTCAGGGAATAGCCTATAGTAATGAGCTAAGTAGCTATTATATAAACAACTGCAAAAAATCTAAAATTGTAGACGAGCAGCAAAAATCGAATTACAACGTTATAACAGGTCAGCGCTTTGAAGGAGATAAACAACAGGCATTGAATTTACTAGGAGCTTCATCAGTTCCTTCATCTATTACTATATATCCTAAAGACTTTGAGTCAAAGCGAGATATATTGGGGTATTTGAATAAATACAACGAAGGAAAAGGAGAAGGAGAGACTATATTATACGAGGATACATCTACAATAATAAATCAAGTATCGTCTAATATAATGAAATGTATAACTATGGTATTAGTATCCTTTATATGCTTAGCCATGATAACATCGCTAATTACAATGTTTGTCATTACCTATATAGCTGTGCTTGAAAGAAAACATGAAATTTCTATACTGAGGGTATTGGGAGCTAGAAGACGAGACATAGTCAGAATGTTCAATGTAGAAAATGCTGTTATAGGATTTTTAGCAGGAGTTTTAGGAGTGTTTATAGCTTATATTTTTATAATACCTTTAAATAATTATATGCTAAAGACTACGACAGAACTATCTAATATAGCTATTTTAAGACCTAAATACGCTGTGTTGTTGATAATTACAAGTATAGTCATAACTCTAATCGGAGGATTTATTCCAGCTAAAATAGCTTCGAAAAAGGATCCTGTGGAGTTTTTAAAAAGCAAATAGCAAAATATAAAAGACGATTACACATTGTATGATTGTTAGTGTAATCGCCTTTTTTTCTATTCTATATTGTCTATAATTTCAGACGCTTCTATTAATCTAGGTAGATATTCTGGTGATGGGAATCTAAATCTAATAGAGTTTTTACCTACAGATTTAAATGAAGCACAAGATATAACACCTATTTTTAATTTAGCAAATTCCTTTTCTAAATCGATATCTTTGTTTTTGTGAGTTACCATCATTATAGATACAGTATCTCCGTTTTCAGAGATGCTCAAGTTTTTGTAGTCTTTTACTATTTTGCTCTTCATTTCGGCGTTTGCTTTTCTCATTTCTACTAAAAAGTCGTAATCGCCTACAACCTTAGCTGCAACAGCTCTAGTTACAGATGTCATTTCGTAAGGTGTATTTATATTTTTCATAGCCTTAGTTAAGTTTTCGTTTTGAACTATGTATCCACCTCTAAGACCTGCAAGTCCGTAAGCCTTAGAGAAAGTCTTTGTAACTATTAAGTTTTCGTATTTTGGAACTAGAGTTACTGCTGAATTTTTAGAATCCATGTAGTCTCCGTAAGCTTCGTCTACTAGCACAACTACGTTTTTATCGTATGCAGCCTTTAAGACTTTTTCTATATCTTCAATTGGCATTATTTGTCCAGTAGGGTTGTTTGGGTTGTCTAGATAGATTAATTTTAAATCGTCTGTTATCATGTCGATAAATTCATCTGCTATAAATTTATAGTTGTTTTCAGGCTTTAATGTGTAAGTGTCGAATACACCGCCGACCATTTCAACATCTGTACCGTATTCAGGAAATTGAGGAGCTAGTCCTAAAACTTTATCTCCATTTTCTATGAAAAGCTTGTTTATCAAGAATAAAGCTGCTATAGAACCGTCACATAAAACTATGTTGTCATCATTTATTTTTGTATCAGTGTATTTTTCCCAGAAATCAGCTATAGCCTTTTTAACAGTAAGTGAATGAGGGTAGTCCTTCATTATTGTGTAGTCAATAGAGTTAAACGCATCTATTGCGGCATCTGAAAATGATACTATATTGATACCTTCAGCGCAGTCGATGTCTATATTGTTAAAAGCGTCTTCACCTTCAATTGCATATGTTTCTTTTATTTGAGATGCAATTGATTTTTTTATTCTGTATTCCATAAAATTATCCCCCTTATTTCAAACTAATTATATGGTAATATATTCCGGTTATAGGAATATCAATATGTTATCATATAAATTAGGTCTAATAAAACATATTAGACCTAATTTCAAAATTATATTATTTATTATTTTTAAATAGTATCAGTTAGCGATATCTAAAAGCCTACCATCCGTTTATAACAGTTAAAGCTTCGTCAGATATTTTACCAGCTAGTAAATCTTGTATAGCTTCTTCGATTATAGCTATAGCTTTGTCTATTTGTTCGTAAGTTATAACAAGTGGTGGTTGAACTCTTAAAGTACATTCTCCAAGAGATATTAAAACTAAACCATTTTGTTGACATTGATAGATTATTTTAGTAGTAGTATTTTTATCTGGTAGGTCTACACCTATTGATAATCCAAGTCCACGAACATCTTTTATTATGTCGTATTTCTTTTGTAGCTCTAAGAATTTATTTTTAAAGTATTCACCTTTTACTCTAGATTGTTCTACTAAGCCTTCTCTTTCAAATATTTCTAGCATTTTTAATGCAGCAGTACAAACTGTTGAGTTTCCTGACATTGTAAATAAGTGAGCTGGGGCATCTAAGCTGTCCATTATTTCAGTTTTACCCATTACAATACCCATTGGAAGTCCTGCACCTGATGATTTACCCATAACTATTAGGTCTGGTTCAACATCGAAATTTTCTATAGCGAAGAATTTACCACTTCTTCCCCAAGCTTGTTGTATTTCATCAACTATGAATAAAATACCGTGTTTTTTACATAATTCAGCTAGACCTTGTACGTATTTTTTAGGAGGTACGATTATACCAGCATCTCCTGCTATTGGTTCAAAGAATACAGCAGCAACCTCTTCTGGTGGTAAGTATAAATCGAATGCAGTTTCTATTTCCTTTAAGCATTCTAGGTTACAAGATTCTTCACATTTTCCATATGGGCATGTGATACATTTTGGATAGTTAAAATGATAAACATCTGGTATCATAGAACCCATTTTTCTTCTCATGTTTAAGCTTATTGCAGATATAGATATAGCACCGAAAGTACTTCCGTGATAAGCTCCGTTGAAAGATATTAATTTATTTCTTCCTGTGTAGCCTTTAGCTAATTTTATAGCAGCATCTATTGATTCAGATCCTGTAGTTGAGAATAAAACTTTTTTATTGTTGTCCCCTGGATATAATTCTATTAATTTTTCAGCGTATTCAACAGGTTCCTTACAAGAGAAGTAAACTATTGAAAATTGAGCTAATTTAGACATTTGTTCTTTTACAGCTTCTGCTACTTCTTCGTTACCATGTCCTATATTTGCTGAAGAAGCACTTGATAGTAAATCTATGTATTCTTTACCTTCATAATCGTAAAGAAGAGCACCTTTTCCTGATTCAAATGCTATTGGACAGTATGGTAGTTTTTGAGTTTTTGCTAATACTTCTAATTCTCTAGCGCATATTTCTTTGCTTGTTGATAATGAACTCATTTCAATCCCCCCTATTTCACAACTTTTAATATATAATTTTTAACATACATATTAGATAGATTTAAACACATTGAAAACATATTTATATGTAAATCTATTTTAAATATTTTCTGAAAATTTATCGTGACATAGTTACGTATACTTCAAATGTACTCGAGATAACGATTTTACGATAAATTGATATATATTTAATAATAAAACTTAAATCGAATAAAAGCAATCTAATTTGACAAAAAAATTACTTTTTTAGCAAAAAATAGTTATTATAATGAAAAAAATTGCGTTATATTATAGTCAAATTCTTGTATTAAAAGGATATTTGAAATAAGAGGGAAAATTATTATTTTAAAAGCTCTTCTTCGATTGATTTATATACATTTTGCATAAGTAAATTAAATTTTTGGGTGCTTTTAAAGTAGTTTTCTACTAGAGGTGTTTGAAATACCTTTGAGTATTCTTTGTCTAGTTGAGATATTTTTCGGTTGGCTTCATCTATTTTATATCTAGTGTAAATTTTGTCTTTTTTACTCATATAATTATCTAGCTGTCTCTTTATATTTTTGTTTTTTTCTATTTCCTTTTTGTATTTATTCATAGTTTTAAATTCATCGCTATTTTTTATAAGCCTAGCTAGCTCTTGTGCCATTTGATTTATATTCATAAAAATCCTCCCTTCATTCTATAATATATTTTATAGAAATAGGGGAGGATGTAGAACTTTTAATTTATAGATGTTAAGTCATTTAAGAATAATTCAAAAAATACGCCGTCGTTTGGATCTATATCGTATTTACCAGTGTATTCTATACATTTAAATATAAAATCTGATGCTATTTTTATAGAGTCCTCTAAGCTGTGGTCGTTAGTTATAAGACCAGCCATTATAGATGTAAATATATCTCCAGTTCCGCTGTAAGATTTGTTGTTGTATTTTAGTGAATAAGAAAACGACTCGTCTTTATCTCTATCGTATCCCAAGTTTACTATCTCATCGCCGACTATTATACCTGTTATTACGATTTTTTTAGGACCTAGATTAGATATTTCTTTAGCTAAGTCTAGAGCTTCTTCAATTGTATAATTCGTGTGATATTTGTTTCCTGTTAAAAGACAGGCTTCAGTCAAGTTTGGAGTTACTAAGTCTGATATTTTAACTAAATCCTTTATTTTATTACATATATTGTCGTTAAATGTTTGGTAGTAATCACCACCATCTCCCATTACAGGGTCTACTATTACGTAGGCACCTTTATTATTTTCGATAAATTCACAAACCATATCTATTTGATCTATAGAGCCTAAAAAACCACTGTATATAGTGTCGAAGTTCACATTTAATTCTTTCCAAGTTTTACCGTATTCATCCATTTGAGATGTCAAATCTAAATAAGTAAATTTTGGGTATCCAGTTTGACTAGATAGTATAGCTGTCGGATATGGACAGCATTGAGTTTTTAATGCAGATAATATCGGGATTGCTACTGTAAGTGAACATTTTCCAATTCCTGACATATCGTTTATTGCGGCTACCTTTTTAATCATAAATATTCCTCCGTTAATTAAAAAATTGCATAGGTATATTTTACTATTAAATATACTCGTGTGAGTACACTTATTTATAAATTTTGCAAAATAAAATTTGTATGGGTACAATTAATTAGAAAAATATGCAAATTAAATTGGATA
>NZ_JAXEWM010000042.1:0-4617 GCF_034113885.1 Intestinibacter sp. | reverse complement strand
TGAAAACATAAAGAAGGAATTAATTTTTAGCAAGTTGTTGAAAATAGAGGAAATTAAAGAAAATCTATCTCACATAAGCTATTTGCGCCCATTTAAAGGTTTAGATGACTTAGCAAGTTAGATTTTCTTATAAAGTGGTGTTATAAATATACTAAATTTCTACTATGCTGTATGGTATATATTTTGATATATAGGTATAAACTCACATTTTCTATTTTTAAAAATAGATACGTATCTAAATCCTAAATAATCCAACATTTCATAAGATTTGTCAAAATCTGCACATACATCTATAGCTCTATGTGAATCAGATCCCAAAGTTATTATTTCTCCACCAAGTTCCTTATATCTTCTAACTATATCTATATTAGGATGTATAGCATCTAAGCCGTATCTATATCCTGAAGTATTTAATTCTATTCCTTTTCCTCCATCTATTATAGTTTTTAAAACTTCATCTAAAATATCTCTATAATCATCATAGATAACCTTATTATCTTCATAAATTGCATATCTATTTATGTAATCCAAATGACCATAAATATCATAATTTTTAAATTCTTTATTAGTTTGTAGTATAGACTCAAAATACTTTCTATATGCTTCTTCTTTGCTAAGTCCTTCAAAATATTCTCTATGTGGTACAGGTATTTTATCTATTGTATGAGTTGAACATAATACAAAATCAAATTTCGTTGAATTTAATATTTTATTTATTTCTTTATTTAAATAACTTTGATATCCAACTTCTATACCTGTCAATAGCTCTATGTCATCGCTATACTTTTCTTTATATTTAGATATTTGTTCTGTATATTTTGGAATATCTAAGGAAAAATGATCTGTATTGTACTCTAGATGATCAGTAAAAGTAAGGCAATCTACACCTATATTTACAGCTCTTTTTATAACATCTTCCATTGTATCCTTTGCATCACTCGAAAAATGTGTATGTACATGATTATCTACTATTTTCATTATAAAACCTCCTATACTTTTTAATTAAATAGTACAAGAGGTTTTTAAATATCGTATTAATTTAAGGTAAATTTTAAGTTATTTTTAAATTTACTTTTGAATTGTTTGAGCTAACTTTTTAGTAAACTCTACAGCTGAATCGTATCCCATTATTTTTTGTCTATGATTCATAGCTGCAACCTCTACTATCATAGCTGTATTTCTACCTGGTTTTACTGGAACTACAAGTTTTTCTATTTCTTTATCTAGTATTTTTTCATACTCTTTGTCTAATCCTAATCTATCGTAGTATTTTTCTTGATTCCAATTTTCAAGCTGAAGAATTAAACTTATTTCCTTCATGTTTTTTACTGCACCAACTCCGTATAAACTTCTAACATCTATTATACCTATTCCTCTTATTTCCATATAATGTCTCAATAGTTCCGGAGCCTGACCTACTAATCTATCATCGTCTAATTTAATTATCTCAACCGCATCATCAGCAACTAATCTATGCCCTCTTTGTATAAGCTCAAGTGCTGTTTCTGATTTACCTATACTACTTTCTCCTTTTATTAAAACACCTATTCCATAGACATCTACTAATACTCCATGTATTGTTACACGTGGTGCTAATCTATGATCTAAGTAATTAGATATCTTATTAATAAATCTAGTAGTATTTCTTTCACTGCTTATAAGTACACGCTCATGTCTTTTAGCAGCTTCAATTATATCCTCATCTACTTCTAATCCTCTTGTAATAACTAAGGCAGGTATATCATAAGAAAATAATTTATCTAAAATTTCTCTTCTTCTTTCTTTATCTATATTTTTAAAATAAGTATATTCTCCTTTACCTATTATTTGTATCCTGTCAAATGAAAAATACTCAAAGTATCCAGCTAATGCTAGTCCTGTTCTATTGACGTCTTGCGAATGAACAAAAAATTCTTTGTCCTCAGGTTGGTAAATTACATTAAGGTCCAAGTCCCTGACGATATCTGATATCGCAACTTTTTCTTGTGATTCCATATCTATTCCTCCGATCTAAAATAATTATAAATATTCTCTGCAGCTGTTTTATTTATACTTTCCACTTCTAGTAATTCTTCAAATGTAGCAGCCTTTATATTTTCAATGCTTTTAAAGTGGCTTAAAAGATTTTTCTTTCTTGTTTCTCCTATCCCTGCTATATCATCTAATACAGATTTAGTAATAGATTTTTTTCTCAAGCTTCTATGATAGGTTATAGCATAATTATGAACCTCTTCTTGTATAGTTGCAACAAATCTATACAAATTTGTTGTTTTATCAAGCACAATTTCTTCAGATTTATTTACTAGTCCTTTTGTTCTATGCTTATCATCTTTAAACATTCCCCATAGAGGTATTTGTAGATTATTATCGTTTAGTACCTTTTGAACCGCACTTACTTGACCTTTTCCTCCATCTAGTAAAATTAAATCCGGTAGGTCTCCGTGCTTAATTCTTCTTCCTATAATCTCTGCCATTGAACCATAATCATCTGGCCCTACTATAGTTTTGATTTTATATCTTCTATATTCTTTTCTATCTTTTTTGCCGTCTGTAAAAACAACCATAGTTCCTATTGAATCCACACCCTGGATATTAGATATATCATAGGCTTCTATTCTTTTAGGTACTTTTTCAAGCTTTAGTAACTCTGTTAGCTGCGTTAGAGCTCCTATGCTTTTTTCGTATTTTTGCTTGTTTAAATGAGAAAATTTATTTAGATACTCCATGGCGTTTCTTCTGACCATTTCAACTAAATTTTTCTTTTCTCCTTTTTGCGGTATTTTAATAGTCACTTTACTTCCTTTTTTGTGGCTTAGCCACTCTTCTAGTATATAATTATCTTCGATTTCTTCATCTATAATTATTTCTTTCGGAATATACTCTTGTTCCATATAAAATTGTTTTACAAATGATCCCAATACAGAGTCAGAAGAACTTCCATCTACTCCTTCTAATATAAAATGTTCTCTACCTATAATTTTGCCGTTTCTAATGAAAAAAACTTGAACGCAAGCTTCTTGTTCTGTTCTAGCCAATGCTATTATATCTTGATTTACATCTGAACTGGAAGCATCTATTTTTTGTTTTTCGATTATTTCCTCTAAATTTTTTATTTTATCTCTGTAGATAGCAGCCTCTTCAAAATTAAATTCCATAGCACATGCATTCATTTTTTCTTTTAAAATCTCTATCAAAGTTTCTTCTTTTCCCGATAAAAACATCAATATCTCATCAATCATCTTTCTATATTCTTCCTTTGATACGTTTCCTGTACATGGTCCTACACATTTTTTGATGTGATGATTTAAGCATGGTCTTGCATTATTTTTAATTGCCTTAGGTATATCCACGTTACAGTTTCTTATCGGATATATATTTCTTATGATTTCTAGAGTATCATTTACAGCACCTACATTTGTATATGGTCCGAAATACTTCGCCTTGTCCTTTAGTACACGTCTTACCTTCATGACTCTAGGGTAATCCTCATTTACGGTAACCTTTATATACGGATATGTTTTATCATCTCTAAGCAAAACATTGTACTTAGGTCTATACTGTTTAATTAAATTACACTCCAATATCAACGCTTCTAATTCAGAATCTGTAATTATATATTCAAAGGAGGCAATATTACTTACCATAGATTTTACTTTAGATGAGTGATTTTTTGATGATTGAAAGTATTGTCTTACTCTATTTTTTAGAGAAATAGCCTTCCCAACGTAAATTATTTTTTTATTTTTATTTTTCATCAAATAAACACCAGGTTCATCTGGCAGTAATTTTAATTGTTCTTGAATATTAAACACTTAAACTTCTCCTTTTTCTATTCAAAATATTTCTTTAAAAATTGTCCTGTATAAGAATTTTCTACTTTTGAAATTTGCTTTGGAGTTCCTGTAGCTACGATAGTTCCTCCATTATCTCCACCTTCTGGTCCTAAATCTATTATATAATCACAGCTTTTTATAACGTCTAAATTATGCTCTATAACTACTATAGAATTTCCTGTATCAGCTAATCTTTGTAAAACATCTATTAATTTTTCTACATCTGCCATATGCAAACCTGTTGTAGGTTCATCTAATATATATAATGTTTTACCTGTTGGTCTCTTACTTAATTCTGTCGCTAATTTAATTCTTTGAGCTTCTCCTCCTGATAATTGAGTTGATGGCTGACCTAGTTTTATATATGAAAGTCCGACATCCATCAAGGTCTCTAATTTTCTTTTTATTGTAGGTATATTTTCAAAGAATTCCAATGCCTCTTCTACATTCATGTCTAGTACGTCAGATATAGTTTTGTCTTTATATTTAACCTGTAATGTCTCTCTATTGTATCTTTCTCCCTTACAAACCTCACAAGGAACATATACATCAGGTAAGAAATGCATCTCAATTTTTATTATACCATCACCTTTACAAGCCTCACATCTTCCACCTTTTACATTGAAGCTAAATCTTCCTTTCTTGTATCCTCTCGCTTTTGCTTCGTTTGTCATAGCAAATAAATCTCTTATATAATCAAAAATACCTGTATAAGTCGCAGGGTTTGATCTAGGAGTTCTACCTATAGGGCTTTGGTCTATGTTTATTATTTTATCTATATTTT
>NZ_JAXEWM010000041.1:0-2666 GCF_034113885.1 Intestinibacter sp. | reverse complement strand
TTAAACGCTTCTTGGTCTTTGTTTTGATTTTTCAAATATTTATTTATGTCTTTTTTAGAAGCTTTTCCCTTCTCTTCTGCTTTCCTTTTGTTAAATGAAGATAATTTTTCTCTATATCCACAGCTACATGTAAATATTTTTCCTTCTCCCTCACCTTTTAACTCAAGTCTTTTGTGGCAATTAGGACATCTAGCATTTGTAGTTTGAGAAATTAATTTTTTCGTGTTACACTGTCTATCCTCACAGACTAGCATCTTTCCTCTTTTGCCGTTTACTTCTAGCATGAATTTACCACAATTTGGGCATTTGTTTCTAGTCAGGTTGTCGTGTTTAAATTTGTTTTCGCTGTTTTTTATTTCCTTTACAATAGTTTTTGAGTAATTTTTCATTTCGTTTATAAAATCACTCTTTTTGCTCTTTCCTTTAGATATATCTGTTAAAGTCTTTTCCCATTTTGCTGTTAGCTCTGGGCTTTTTAGGTCTATCGGTGCTAAGTCTAGTAGCTGTCTTCCCTTTGATGTAGTGTGAATTTCTTTGTTTTTTAGCTCGACAAAGAAGGAATTAAATAGCTTTTCTATTATGTCTGCTCTAGTAGCTACAGTTCCTAGGTTGTGTTTTTCCATTTCTGTAAGCAAAGTCGCTTCAGTTAAATATGAAGGTGGATTTGTCTTTTTGCTTTCTATCTTCACACTTTCTATTTTTAGGTTGTCGTCTGTCATCACATCTACTGATGAATCTATTATATCGTCGTCTTCAGACTTATAATTTTCTCTCCAGCCTAGCTTTTTGATTTTATTTCCCTTTGCTGTAAATGTCTCACCTTTGCAGACTGCCCTTATTGTAGTCTGTTCGTATTCAAAAGGAGGACATAGTAAGCTTAAAAATCTCTTTACTACTAAATCGTAAATTTTTCTCTCTTTATCCGATAAATCACCTAAGAAAACTCTCTCCTCTGTCGGGATTATAGCATGGTGGTCGCCTACCTTTGAGTTGTCTACAAATGATTTATTCGTCTTTATGTTAGTCTTTAATAGCTTTGTACATACCTTTGAGTACTCACTCGTATTTACCGCCTTGATTCTATCCTTTAAAGTATCTACTATATCATCTGTCAGATATCTCGAATCTGTTCTCGGATATGTAAGCACCTTGTGATGCTCGTATAATCTTTGCATTATAGACAATGTTTCTTTAGCTGAGTATCCAAAAATTTTATTTGCATCTCTTTGAAGCTCTGTCAAGTCGTAAAGAGCTGGTGAGTACTTCTTCTTTTCTGATTTTTTTACTTCTATAATTTTTAAATCTTGATTTACTATTTTTTTCTTTATATTTTCTATTTTTTCCCTGTTAAATGTCGTAGTCGAGTTATTCTTATCTGTCCAAGATAGTTTTAAAAAACTACCACCCTTTTTAGCTAATATCTCTAGTGTGTAGTAGTCCTTTGGCTTGAAATTCCTAATTTCCTCTTCTCTTTTTAAAATCATCGCCAATGTAGGAGTTTGAACTCTACCGCAAGACAAGCTCGCATTGTACTTTGTAGTAAGCGCTCTAGTTGCGTTTATACCAACTATCCAGTCTGCCTCTGCCCTTGCTATTGCTGAGTAATACAGGTTGTTGTAATCTCTTCCGTCTTTTAGCTTTGAGAAGCCTTCTTTTATCGCCTTGTCTGTGCTTGAAGATATCCATAGACGTTTGATAGGCTTTTTAATATGAGCTTTTTCTATTATCCATCTCGCTACGAGCTCTCCTTCTCTACCTGCATCAGTTGCTATTACAACTTCTTTTATGTCATTTCTATTTAGTTGAGCCTTTACTGTGTTAAACTGCTTTGAAGTCTTTTTTATTACGACTGTCTTTAGCTGCTTTGGAAGTATTGGGAGATCGTTCATCTCCCATGATTTGTATCTCTTGTCGTATACCTCTGGATCGGCTAGTGTAACTAGGTGACCTAAAGCCCATGTCACCACATATTTTTGACCTTCTATATATCCATTTTTATCGTTTTTGCATCCTAAAACTCTAGCTATATCCCTTCCTACAGAAGGTTTTTCAGCTAAAACTAATATTTTTTCCATATTGTGTCCTTTCTAAAAAGCATATTGTATTAGTATATATTATCATTTTATATATTTAGCCTTCAATAATTTTTACGTAATAAGTTCTATTTCTAGGCCCATCAAATTCGCAGAAATAAACATCCTGCCAAATTCCCATGATAAGCTCTCCACCGTCTAATATCAAGGTTTGAGATGGTCCTACTGTAGATGATTTTAAATGCGCATGAGAATTGCCTTCAAAATGTCTGTAGTTTTTGTCAATAGTAGGATATGCCTTTTCAAATCCGTAAATCATATCTCTGACTACATCTGGGTCTGCGTTTTCGTTTATAGTCACTCCAGCTGTGGTATGCGGACAGTAGACAACTACTATTCCGTCCTTTATGCCACTTTTTAATATGTCCTCTCTTATAGAATTAGTTATTTTTATCATATTTTGAGTTTGATTTATTCTAAGCTCGTGTTTAAATAAGTTCATATTCTCTTCCTCTATTTCTTAAAATTATTTCGTATTCACTTCCAAATTGGCAAAAATCCTTTTTCAATTTGTACTCTTCACTATTATCATCTAAATTGATTATATTTAGTCCTTCGCCGTCTTTTATGAAT
>NZ_JAXEWM010000040.1:0-38650 GCF_034113885.1 Intestinibacter sp. | reverse complement strand
TTCCGCCACTTCGGCATACCACCTAGCTACGTCCTACTCTCCCAGGCGGTCACCCACCAAGTACCATCGGCGCTAAAGAGCTTAACTTCTGTGTTCGGAATGGGAACAGGTGTATCCTCTCTGCTATAATAACTAGATTATTTTTCATTTATTTTGTACTGCTCAATCAGTACAAGTATAATAATACCATCTCATATTTTCAATGTCAATACTTTTTTTATATTTTTTTGTTTTTTATTGTCATAATATATATTTAACTTAAATACAATACAGTAATATCTATATTATAACATAAAAATAAAAGAAGGTAGCATTTCTAACAATACACCTTCTTCATCTAAATAATTTTTGCTCATTAAATCTATATTATGTCATCTATCTTATTACTAGTCTTACTTTTCATATTCTTTTCTTAATTTCTCTACTATCTTTCGCTCGATTCTAGAAATAGTCATTTGAGATATATCTAATTCTTTTGCTAGAGATGATTGAGTTTTTTCTTCAAAAAATCTTCCCTTAAATATTTTAACCTCTAATTCATTCAATTTACCCACAAATTTATCCACAAAATCTTTATATTCTATATTAACAAAACTATTTTCATGCTCTCCTAGTCTATCTATCAAAGTTATCTCTGAATCTTCTGAATCACTATTCACAGGAGTATCTAGGGAAACTGGTTGATACCCATATGATGCTTCTAATGCTTCTAATACTTCCTCTTCCTTGTACCCTATAAAATCAGCAATATCTTTTACCTTAGGTTTTTTCTTATTTTTTTGTTCTAATATAAGTTTTGCTTCGTTTACTTTTTTGTTTAATTCCTGAATTCTTCTTGGAACTCTCATTGTCCAAACTTTATCTCTAAAATATTTCTTAATTTCACCTATTATAGTAGGTGTAGCAAAACTGGAAAATTCATATCCTTTTGACATATCATAGCGCTCCACTGCATAAATAAGCGCCAAAGATCCAACTTGATATAAATCCTCAAATTCCACTCCTTTATTAACATACTTTTTAGCAAGAATGTTGACTAAATAAAGATTTTTCTCTACTAAAATATCTCTGATTTCTTTATTACTTTTATCCTTACTATAAATATAAAAAAGCTCTTTATTGTCCATATCTAGATAATTGGTAACAGATGATATATGCTTCATTAATTATCAACTCCTAAATATTTTGTCATTTTTATAGTAGTACCACTATCTACATCAGATTTTATCATTACATCATCCATTAAGCTTTCTATTATGAACAAGCCCAACCCACTTTCTTTAGGCTCATTTAAATTAGGTTTATCAACAGAATCAACATTATATCCCTTTCCATTATCTATTATTTCTATAGTTAAACCATTTTCAAATATTGTATATTCCACATAAAACTTATTATCTGAACTATGCTTTATTGCATTTGTACAAGCTTCAGAAACAGCTACCTTAATATCTTCTATATCATCTAAGCAAAACCCCATTTTGTTTGCTATTCCTGATGTCGTTAATCTTACAACGCTTACATATTGTGGGTTAGAAGCAATTTCCATTTTTATAATCTCAAAATTCAATTCTATCCCTCCATTTTAAATATTTTGTCTAATCCTGTTATAGAAAAAATCTTTTTAACATTGTCTTTAGGTGATTTTATGTATATTTCTTTATTTTCAATTTTTATTCTTTTTAAAACTCCTATCATAACACCTAATCCAGTTGAATCTATATAATCTAAATTACTCAAATCAAATCTTATGTTTTTTATATCTTTGTCAATTAATTTGTGTAAATACTCTTTAAATTGATCCGCTGTGGATACATCTAATTCACCATTTACAAAAACCTCCCAAAAATCAGCATCAAGCTCATTTTTTAAATTTATATCAATAGACATTTATAAACCTCCTAATTACTTCCATTATTTTTTAAAAACTCTTAAAACTTTAAAAAATCCTGTTATTTTCTCAACTATATCTAATATACTTCTTACATCTGATGTTATCTCAGCTGCATTATCTATTATTTCACTTATATTTTTTTCGTTGTAATCAATTATTTTATTAACTCTTTCTATTGTCTTTGTAGTTGAATTTAACATTTTAGCTATATATATAGCAATTATTAATATCGCTACTCCAAATAAAACAGCCCCTATTTGCCACCCAATTGCATTCATTATTTATTCTCTCCTTCTTCATCAAAAGTTCTACTAACTACTATATCCTCTTCTTCTATTTCTATTTTTTCTTGTGCTAAATCATCTTTTATTTCAGATACTTTTTCTTTAACTTCTTCAAAAGTTTCATGTAGAACATCTTTTGGATTTTCTTTTATAGTATCTATTTTTTTCTTGGCATCTTCTCTTAATTCGCTGCCCTTTTTAGGTGCTAAAAATATTCCCATAAAGAATCCTATTATTACTCCTAACGTTAATACTTTTCCTCTTTTTTTACTCATATTACATAGCTCCTTTCAAGTTAATATATTTATATTATATATTACATTTTGTATTGATTATATATTATTTATTCAAAATAAAAAATCTTTTCCAAAAAACTGTAATAATACTGAAAAAGAATAGGTTAATACCTATTCTTCTTCTGCATTTATTTTTGCGATTGAAACTACATCTACTTCATCATCTGTCTTCATAAGCTTAACTCCACTAGTTACTCTTCCAAATACAGATATATCGTCAACTCTCAATCTAATAAGAACTCCATCAGAATTTATAAGCATCAATTCATCTTCGTTGTTGACCATTGTTGCTCCGACTATTTTTCCAGTCTTATCTGACATATTATAAGTTTTTATTCCTTTTCCTGCTCTTATTTGACTTCTGTACTCTTCTATTTCAGTTCTTTTTCCGAAACCATTTTGGCTTACAACTAATAA
Source organism: Intestinibacter sp. (assembly GCF_034113885.1). GTDB lineage: Bacteria > Bacillota > Clostridia > Peptostreptococcales > Peptostreptococcaceae > Intestinibacter. Next base: position 35,759 of record NZ_JAXEWM010000040.1, on the reverse strand, counting down.
ATCAGTTCCTTCATCACATAAATTCATAGAAACAACCTTGTCGTCATCTGATAGAGTTATACCTTTAACTCCCATTGCTGTTCTACCCATAGGTCTTATATCTTTTTCACTAAATCTAATAGACATACCATCTGATGTTACTAATAATACTTCTTTATCTCCATTAGTAATTTTTACATCTATTAATTCATCGTCATCTCTTAAACCTATAGCTATTAATCCTGATTTATTAATATTTTTAAATTCTGATCTCTTTGTTTTCTTAACTATACCTTTTTTAGTTGATAGTAATAAATATGTATCGTCATTTGCTTGTGTATCAACATCAATAAGTGTAGCTATCTTTTCATTAGGTCCTAATTGAAGTAAGTTAACTATAGCTGTTCCTTTTGCTTGTCTCTTACCTTCTGGAACTTCATACGCATCTAACTTAAACACTCTACCTCTATTAGTAAAGAATAATAGCTTGTTATGTGTTCTCGTAGTTATTAAATGTTTTACGAAATCCTCTTCTCTAATTGTAAGAGCTGAAATACCTCTTCCACCTCTTCTTTGGCTCTTATAAGTATCTAAAGGTAATCTCTTAATATATCCGAAGTGAGTCAATGTTATAGTGATTTCTTCGTCATCTATTAAGTCTCTTATATCTATTTCGCCTTCAGCATGTCTTATTTCTGTTCTTCTTTCGTCTGCATATTTCTTTTTAATTTCTAAGATTTCGTCTTTTATAACGCCTAATAATAAGTGTTCATCTGCAAGTATTGATTCTAAATACTCTATCTTTTTCATTAATTCGTTGTATTCAGCTTCTACCTTTTCTCTTTCTAGACCTGTTAACTTTTGAAGTCTCATATCTAGTATTGCTTGAGCTTGGACTTCACTTAGTTTGAATTTATCCATTAATCCAGTCTTAGCAATTTGTGTATTTGCAGAAGATCTAATTAAATTTATAACTTCATCTATATAATCTAAGGCTATTCTTAAACCTTCTAATATATGAGCTCTAGCTTGAGCTTTATTTAATTCAAATTTAGTTCTTCTTGTTACTACGTCCTTTTGATGTTCTACATAGTAATATAATATTTGTTTTAAGTTTAGTATTCTTGGAACACCATTTACAAGAGAAAGCATTATTATACTAAATGTATCTTCAAGTTGAGAATGTTTGTATAAGTTATTTAATACTATATTGGCATTTACATCTCTTTTTAGTTCTATAACAATTCTCATACCATTTCTGTTACTTTCATCTCTTAAATCGGATATTCCCTCTACCTTTTTATCTTTAACTAATTCAGCTATTCTTTCGACTAACTTAGCCTTGTTAACTTGGTAAGGAATTTCTGTAACTACTATTTGCTGTTTTCCTTTAGGAAGCTCTTCTATTTCAGCTTTAGATCTAACCTTTACCTTTCCTCTACCTGTTTTGTAGGCTTCTGTTATACTGTCTTTTCCCATTATTATTGCACCCGTTGGGAAATCTGGACCTTTAATATAATCCATTAATTCTTCTACAAAGCAATCTGGATTATCAATTAGATGAACAGTAGCATCTATAACTTCACCTAAATTATGTGGTGGTATAGAAGTCGCCATACCTACAGCTATACCATTAGATCCATTTACCAATAAATTTGGGAATCTAGCTGGCAATACAGTAGGTTCTTTTAAAGATTCATCGAAGTTTGGTCCAAAATCTACTGTTTCTTTATCTATATCTCTTAATAATTCTAGAGATAATTTACTCATTTTGGCTTCTGTATAACGCATTGCTGCTGGTGAATCGCCGTCTACAGAACCGAAGTTACCATGACCATCAACTAAAAGAGCTCTTGTTGAGAAGTCTTGTGCCATTCTTACCATAGCTAAATATACTGCTGTATCACCATGTGGATGGTACTTCCCTAAAACGTCCCCAACTATACGTGCTGACTTTCTATATGGCTTATCTGGTGTTAAATTTAATTCATTCATTGAATAAAGTATTCTTCTGTGTACAGGCTTTAAACCATCTCTAACATCAGGAAGTGCTCTACCGGCTATAACACTCATGGCATAATCTATATATGAATTTTTCATTTCCTTCGAAATCTCTGCAGGAATTATTTTATTATTTTCTTCCATGTCCATTCTCCTTTCTCATTAAATGTCTAGGTTTTTAACAAATTGTGCATTTTGTTCTATGAAGTCTTTTCTAGGTCCAACTTTGTCTCCCATTAACATAGAGAATATCATATCAGCTTCTGCAGCATCGTCTATTGTTACTTGAAGTAGAGTTCTTGTTTCTGGGTTCATTGTTGTTTCCCATAATTGTTCTGGATTCATTTCTCCAAGACCTTTGTATCTTTGAAGCTCGATTCCATTTTTGCCTATCTCTTCTAATAAAATTTCTAATTCTTTATCTGAATAAACATAGTATTCTTTCTTTTGTTTTTTAACTTTAAATAGCGGTGGTTGTGCTATATAAACATAACCATTGTCTATAAGTGGTCTCATATATCTAAAGAAGAATGTTAATAATAAAGTTCTAATGTGGGCACCATCGACGTCTGCATCGGTCATTATTATTATTTTGTGATATCTAGCTTTTTCTAGATTAAAATCGTTCCCGACACCACATCCATATGCAGTTATCATATTTTTGATTTCGTCTGATGATAAAATTCTATCCAATCTAGCCTTTTCCACATTAAGTATTTTTCCTCTAAGTGGTAATATAGCTTGTGTATATCTATCTCTACCTTGCTTAGCTGAACCACCGGCAGAATCCCCTTCGACTAAGAATATTTCACTCTTAGCAGGATCTTTCTCAGCACAGTCTGCTAATTTTCCAGGCAATGATGTACTTTCTAGTACTGTTTTTCTTCTTGTCAATTCTCTAGCTCTCTTAGCTGCTTCTCTAGCTCTTTGTGCTCTCAATGCTTTATCCACAATTACCCTTGCAGTCTGTGGATTTTCTTCTAAGAATGCTCCTAACTCTTCAACTGTTACTGAATCAACTATACTTCTCATTTTAGTGTTACCTAATTTAGTTTTAGTTTGTCCTTCAAATTGAGGATCTGGTAATTTAACTGATACAACAGCTGTAAGACCTTCTCTTATATCTTCACCTGATAGGTTTGATTCATTTTCTTTTATTAATTTATTTCTTTTAGCGTACTCATTTACTGTTTTAGTTAACGCAGTTTTAAATCCAGCTAAGTGAGTCCCACCTTCTTGGGTATCTATATTATTAGCAAAAGATAATATATTTTCAGAATATCCATCTGTGTATTGGATAGCTATTTCAATCATGCAGTCTTGTATTTTTTTATCTATGTAAACTACATTTTCATGTATAGGTGTTTTTGTTCTGTTTAAATACTCAACAAATTCTCTTATACCTCCATTGTATAAGAATTCTTTCTTCTGTTCTTGTCCTGGTCTTTTATCTTCAAATATTATTCTTACGCCCTTATTTAAGAATGCTAGCTCTCTTAATCTAGTTTCTAATACGCTGTAATCAAAAACTATATCGTCGAATATTGTAGCATCTGGCATAAAGTTGATTATTGTTCCTGTATGTGTAGATTCACCTACTATTTCTAATTCTGAATCTGTTATACCTTTTTTATAGCTTTGTCTGTATATTTTTCCATTTCTGTACACTTCCGCAACTAACCATTCTGAAAGCCCATTAACAACAGATATACCAACACCGTGAAGACCACCAGATACCTTGTATCCTCCGCCTCCAAATTTACCACCGGCATGTAGTATTGTAAGTACTGTTTCAAGTGTAGATTTTCCTGTTTTTGGATGAGTTTCAACTGGAATTCCTCTACCGTCGTCTTTAGTTAATACACTACCATCCTCATTAATACACACATATATTCTGTCACAGTATCCTTGCAATGCTTCGTCTATACTGTTATCCACAATTTCATACACTAAGTGGTGTAATCCTCTAGGTCCCGTAGATCCAATGTACATACCAGGTCTTAATCTAACTGCTTCTAAGCCCTCTAGTACTTGAATCTGATTTGCACCATATTCTTGTTTCATCTAATTACCTCCATCTTCCATATTTATAACTTTTCCTTTATCTATATAAAAAATTGATGTATCACTCTCATTAAAAATTCTTTTATGAGCTAATTCTGCACTCGTTATGAACATCTGAACATCACCTAAGTTTTTAACTAATAATTTTTGTCTTGTCTCGTCTAACTCACTAAAAACATCATCTAAGATTAAAACTGGATTTTCGTTCACCTCTTGTTTTATAAGCTCTATCTCTGATAATTTTAGTGAAATAGACACTGTTCTCTGCTGTCCTTGGGAACCGTACAGCTTGACATCTAAATCATTTATGAAAATGTTGAGATCGTCCTTGTGAATTCCGTACTTAGTCGTCCTAGTTTCTATATCGTGTTCTCGGTTTTCTTCAAGCCTTTTTAGAAGCTTCTTTCTAGCATTTTCCACAGTATCATCATCAGATAAGTTTATCTGATTCTTATAAGTTATCAACAATTCCTCATTGTTTCCTGTTAATTTCTTGTGCATATTGCTAGATATCTTTGAAATTTTCTTTATAAAATCCCTTCTCAATATATAAATATAGGCACCATAATTAGCCAAGCTCTCATCATACACAGATAGTAAATTAGCATCAACTATTTTATTTTTTAAAGTTTTGTTTCTTTGAATCAATATTTTGTTATAATTAATCAAATAATTATAATATTTAGGCATGATCTGGCTAATTTCTTTGTCAATAAACGCTCTTCTTTCTCGCGGCCCGTCCTTTACAAGCTTTAAGTCCTCAGGAGAGAAAATAACAACGTTTAAGTTACCTAGTAATTCTTGAATTTTATGAATATGGATTTTATTAACTTTTATTCCCTTTTTATTATTCTTGCCAATTGCAACTTCTATTAAACCTGTTGAAGAATTTTTTAAATAATTTCCACCAATATATAAATTTTCACATCCGAATTTTATAATTTCTCTGTCTTTGTTAGTTCTAAATGATTTTCCAAACGATAACATATATATAGCTTCTACAATATTAGTTTTTCCTTGGCCATTCTTTCCAACGAGTAGATTTATATTTTTTTCAAAATTTAAATGTAAATTATCGTAATTTCTAAAATTTATTAGTTGTAAGCTATTTAATCGCATAAAAGTTTCTCCTTAAAAGTATTAAATTACTTTTATTTGATCTCCTTCTACCTCAACAATATCCCCAGATATTAATTTTTTACCTCTTCTAGTTTCAACTTCACCATTTACTTTGACAACACCCTCTTGTATAAGGTATTTTGCGTGTCCACCTGTTGAAGCTATATCAGCAAGCTTTAAAAACTGATCTAACTTTATATACTCTGATTCTATCTTGATTTCAAGCATAATTAACCACCCTCCAAATGCAATATTTAATATTAACCTAATAATTTATTATATCATAACTAAAAAAAACCCGTACTATTTATTTTTAGCACAGGTTTTTTATGCATTCCTTTTCTGTAATATATTAACAATATTATCAACAATTGTTAATAATATTGTGGATTATTTGGTGGATTAATTATTTGAAGATATTCTTACTGGTAAAAGTAGATATATGTATCTTGTTCCATCAGCAGGTTTCATTATACATGGATTTACGTTAGTTGTAAATTCCATATATATTTCTTCGCAATCTATATTTTTTAAACCTTCTAGTAAATATCTTGAGTTAAATGCTATATCTAAATAGTCTCCCTCTAATGACAATGCTACTTCTTCATATACATTTCCTTTTTCATTGTTGGAAGTTATTGCCATCATCGAATCTCTTATAGATAATTTTATAAGATTGTTAAGCTCTGATTGAGAAAGTAATGAAGCTCTTTCTATACTGTTTAACAAATCTTTAGTTTTTAATTTTATTTTTGAATTATACTCTCTTGGGCATAACTTTTTGTAATCTATAAACTCTCCATCTAAAAGTCTTGTGACTATTTTTGTTTCATCAATTATGAAGATAGCATTTTTTTCATTAAATCCGACCTTTACATCTTCTTCTGATGATAATAAACTATTCACATCTGTTAGTGTTTTTCCGGGGATAATTACCTTAGCTTTAGTATCTCCTTGATTTAAGTTATCCACTTTACAAGTTCTAACTGCAAGTCTATAACCATCTATCGCAACTAAATTTATGTCTTCATTATCTATTTCTAAAAGCTCTCCCATAAGTATTGGCTTAGTTTGGTCTTGTGATGTAGCAAAAACTGTTTGTTTTATCATGCTTTTTAGTACATCTTGAGGAATACTATATAAGTTATCCTCATTTACATCTGGAATTTGTGGATATTCTTTTGCAGAATCTCCTTTTATTTTGAATTTTGAGTTTAAACAATTTATATAAACATTGTTATCCTCATCTGTTTCTATTTCTACAAATGAGTCTGGTAACTTTCTGATTATATCACCAAATAATTTTGAATTTATTACTATACTTCCTTGTTCCATAACTTCTGCTGAAACATGAGTTTCTATTCCTATCTCTAAATCATATCCTTTTAAAACTATTTCATCTTGTTTAGTAACTATTAAAACGCCTTTTAATAAATCTAAAGTTGTTTTTGAGTTAATAGCTTTTTGTACAATTCCTATTTTATTGGCTAGTAATTTTTGGTTACAAATTATCTTCAATGTGGATAACCTCCTTGTTGCTTTTTTAATAAAATAATTAATAATAATGATAGTAGTAATAGTAGTAGGTGTTGTTGATAATGTGTATAAATACTTCTGTATTAATAATACCAACGGTTAGAGCATGTGTATAAAATGTGGATAACTATGCAAAAACCTATGGATAACTATGTGGAGAAAATATGGATAACTTTTTTGCTAAAAATTGTATTCACATATATCCACAGCTTATCCACAGAAATTAACAACACAACTGTGAATAACTTAACCTTTTAAATCCATTATTATTTTGTCTATTTTTTCCTTTAATTCAATATTTTTCTCAAGTTCAAGATCTTTAGATATTTTATCATGAGCATGAATAACTGTAGTATGATCTCTCCCTCCAAATTCGTTTCCTATTTTAGGTAATGATAAATCAGTAAGCTCTCTACTTAAGTACATTGCTATTTGGCGTGGATAAGCTATAGCTCTAGTTCTTTTTTTAGAATTAAAGTCATCCATTTTTATTCCAAATACTGTAGATACTTTTTCTTTTATTCTATTAACAGATATTTCTTGGCTTTCTGAAGTAGTAACTATATCTTTTAAGGCTTCTACAGCTAAGTCGTAAGATATAGCCTTGTTGATAAGCGATGAATAAGCTACAACTCTAGTTAATGCTCCCTCTAGTTCTCTTATGTTTGATTTTATATATGTAGCTATGTAGTTCATTACTTCATTTGGAACATCTATATTTTCAATTTGAGCTTTTGTTTTTAATATAGCTATTCTTGTCTCGAAATCAGGTGGCTGAATGTCAGCAATTAATCCCATTTCGAAACGTGATCTTAATCTGTCTTCTAGAGTAGGAATCTCTTTTGGAGGTCTATCACTAGAAATAATTATTTGCTTATTGGCTTCATGTAATGCATTGAAAGTATGGAAAAATTCTTCTTGTGTTCCCTCTTTTCCAGCTATAAATTGAATATCGTCGATAAGTAGTATATCAACATTTCTATATTTGTTCCTGAACTCCTCGTTTTTATCGCTTTTTATTGAATTTATAAGTTCGTTTGTAAATTTTTCTGATGAAACATAAACGACCTTAGCATCATTTTGTTCTTTTATAATTTGATGCCCTATTGCATGCATCAAGTGAGTTTTTCCTAGACCAACTCCACCATATAAAAATAATGGGTTGTATGCTTTTGCTGGTGATTCAGCGACTGCTACACATGCTGCATGAGCAAATCTATTGCTATTACCTATTACAAATGTATCAAACGTGTATTTAGGATTTAAGCGAGGATAATTTTTAATAATATTATTAGTATTACTATTATTGCTTTTATTAGTATTACTATTTGAAGTTTTTAAAGGATTTTGTTCAACTTCGCTGCTATCAGAAATTATTTTTATTTCAAATTTATTCGAAGATAATTGGCTTAAACAACTCTCTATCAAATGTAGATATCTAGTTCTTAAAATATCTTCTGCAAATTCGTTTGGAGCTAAAAGAGTTAACTCATTTGAATTTGTTTCAATTGGTACAGTGTTTTTGAAGAAAGTTTCAAAGCTAGCTGAAGCGACTTCACCTTTTATAAGTTGCAATGTTTTTTTCCATAATGAAACGATGTCCATATTTTAAACCTCCAACAAATTATTTGTTTTCCACAGATATATCCACAGAAATGTGAAAAAATACGGTAGTTAGTTTTCTAATATAGATATTAACAACAAGTAGTGGATAACTTGTGGATAATGTGTGTATATATATTCAAAATAAAAAAATATCAACATGCTGTGGATAAAGTTATTCAGAATATTAAATGTGATAATTTCAACGAATATTTACAATATTGTCAAAAAAAATAAAACTTATACACATAGATATCAACAAGATATGAATTACTGAATAACTTTATCCACATTATTAACAGGTATATTAATAATATCAGAAATTTTTCCAAATTACAAGATAATACGACTAAATTATCCACATTATTAACATAGCTGTGGATAATTTAATTAACATACTGTGAATTGCTATTTTTTACTAAAAAAAATAATATATACACAACTTGAAAAAGTTATAAACAGTTACCAAGAAAATTGGTATAAAATATAAGATAATTATAACTAAAAATTTTGTATTATAGTGGATAAAATTGTGAATAATGTTAATAAAAATGAATAGAAAATTTAGCGATCTTAATATGTTATATGCTCAAAAACTCGTTGACAAGCTGATTAAAAGGATTTATAATAATATGTGTTATGTTTACTTTGAAAGTAAAATTATTATTTTTATAAATGGAAAAAAATTTGAAAGGCGGTGCAAAGAATGAAAAGAACTTATCAGCCAAAAAAAAGACAAAGAAAAAAAGAACACGGATTTAGAAAAAGAATGAAAACTGCTAATGGTAGAAACGTGTTAAAAAGAAGAAGATCTAAAGGAAGAAATAGATTAACTCATTAATTTAAAAAAAGGCCGCTTAGACAAGTGGCCTTTTTGCGTAATTTTTTTTATTTAAAATTAAAAAATGAAGCTGTGTTTATGGAGGATTAACCAAGATGTATTTTAATGAAACTGAACGTTTAAGAAATGACTCTGATTTTAGAAGAGTTTATAAACACGGTAAATCTTTTGCAAATAGATACTTAGTAATGTATATAATGCGAAACAATTTAGAATATAATCGAGTGGGCATATCAGTTTCTAAAAAAGTAGGAAAGGCTATTGTTCGCAATAAGGTTAAAAGAAGAATAAGAGAATCATATAGGTTAGATGTTGACGGAAAAATAAAATCTGGATACGATATAGTTTTTATTGCTAGAGTTGCAATAAGTGATGTGCAATATAATGAAATTAATAAATCTATGAAACATCTTGTAAATAAATTTAAATTATTTAAATAGATAATTGTTTCTAATTATGGAGGTTCGAATTTATTGAATTCTAATTATGGAGGTTCGAATTTATTGAATAAAATAGTTTGTATAATGAAGGAAATAAACGTTTATTTATCGAAAGTATGTATTTACTTAATAAGATTTTATCAAAAATATATATCTCCATTGAAAGGACCTACTTGTAGATTTTATCCAACGTGCTCTCAGTATGCAATAGAAGCATTTAAAAAATATGGATTGATAAAGGGTATGTTTTTGAGCATAAAAAGAATACTTAAATGTCATCCATTTCACCCGGGGGGCTATGATCCTCTAAAATAAATATTTCAGGAGGTATACGATATTGTTAAACGCAATAGGTGATGTTTTAGGTTTTATACTTAGCTTCATAGTAAATATAGTAGGAGACTATGGCTGGTCAATTGTTGTATTTACTATAATAGTTAGATTGTGTTTATTACCATTAATGGTTAAACAGCTAAAATCTACAAAGGCTATGCAGGATATACAGCCTAAAATGTTAGAAATTCAAGAAAAATATAAGAATAAGCCAGAAAAGCAACAAGAAGAATTAATGAAGCTTTACAAGGATGCTAAAATAAATCCAATGGCAGGATGTTTGCCAATGCTTATACAATTACCAATATTAATGGGGTTATTTGCATTATTAAGAGATCCAGTTGCACATGGTGTATTTGCTTCAAAGGCTGCATATTTAGCAGCAGACCACGGTTTTTTATGGATTGCAAGTGTATCACAAACTCATAATATAAGTTTAGGTATATTATCAGGTGTCAGTGCTTATTTCATGCAAAAATCTATGACTGTAGCCGATGAATCTCAAGCTAAAATGATGCAATCTATGACTATAATGATGACACTTATGTCATTCTATTGGGGATATATGTATGAGGCAGGTCTTGCACTTTATTGGACAATGAGTAATATTTTCTCGATAGCACAATATTATTTAGTAACAAGTCCTTTAAAAGCTAAGATGGCTAACTCTAAGGAGGAAGTAGTTAAAGATGAAAAATCAAACAAAAATAAAAAGTCTGGAAATAAGAAGTAAATCTGAAGAAGAAGCAATACAAAAAGCTATTGAACAACTAAATGTAGATAAGACAGATATAGAAATCGAAGTTATTGAAACGCCTAATAAAGGTTTTCTAGGATTTATAGGGGCTAAAGATGGTCTTTATAAAATAACTTTAATAGAAAAGGAAATTGATATAGCAAAAGAGTTTATAGAAACAATGTTACATAATGCAAAGATAAATGCAAATGTAATAGCTACTCAAGAAGATAATTTAATAAAGATTAATATCGAAGGAAAAGAAGCTACATGTTTAATAGGAAGACGTGGCGAAACTTTAGATGCTGTTCAATTTTTAACTGGTTTAGCTCTTAATAAGATAAATAAAGATTCCCACTTTAGAGTATTAGTAGACATAGAAAATTATAGAGAGAAAAGAGAAGAATCTTTAATTAGATATGCTAATAAGGTAGCTAGAGAAGTGGCTAAAACAAGAAAAACTAAAAAGTTAGATTATATGAATCCATACGAAAGAAGAATAGTTCATTCAGCCCTTCAAAACGACAAGTATGTAATTACTTACAGCGAAGGAACAGATCCATATAGAAGATTAGTAATTGAGTACAAGAGATAATTTGAAAACCTCCTAAAATATAGGGGGTTTTCTTTTTAAGATTTATTTAATAAAATTAGAGTTATGAATAATTTATAAAATTGGTAATCTAATATTTACTAGCATTGTATTTCGATTATATATAGTATAATATAAAAATATTTTAAATAAATATTTATAAAATTTGTAAATTAGGTATAAACTGCTAATAAATACTTATTAACAGTTTATCTACAATATATGGGGATAAATTAAAATTAAAGAGGTGATAACTTTGTTTATAGATGATACAATAGCAGCTATTGCCACAGCTCCTGGAGAAGGTGGAATAGGAATAATAAGAATAAGTGGAAGTAATTCATTACAAGTTGCAGAAGAAATATTTAAATCTGTATCTGGTAAAAAAATCAGTGAATACAATTTAAGATCATTAATATATGGAGATATTTTTGATGGTGAAAAGAGAATAGATGAAGTTTTAGTGGCATATATGAAGGGACCACATTCATATACAGGTGAAGATGTAATTGAAATAAATTGTCACGGTGGATTTATTTCAGTTAAAAAAATATTAGAACTAATATTAACTAAGGATGTTAGACTAGCAGAAGCTGGTGAATTTACTAAGAGAGCATTTTTAAATGGAAGAATAGATTTATCTCAAGCAGAAGCAGTAATAGATGTAATAAAATCTAAAACTGATAAAGCTCAAGAGGTAGCTCAAAGCCAACTAGAAGGTTCTCTAGCTAAAAAAATAAGAGAGCTTAGAAATAAGGTTACAGAAGTTTTGGCACAATTAGAAGTATCTATTGACTTTTCAGATGAAGATGTAGAAGATGTGACTTACAAGGAAATAGAAGAAAAATCTTTAGAATTGAGAGCTGAAATCAAAAAATTATATGACTCAGCAGAGAGCGGAAAAATACTTAGAGATGGATTGAAAACTGTAATAATCGGTAAACCAAATGTGGGTAAATCTTCTCTATTAAACTCTATATTAGGAGAAAACAGAGCTATAGTAACAGAAATTCCTGGAACTACAAGAGACGTTATAGAGGAGTTTGTAAATATCAAGGGCATACCTCTAAAGATAGTAGATACAGCAGGTATAAGAGAAACTGAAGATATAGTCGAAAAAATAGGTGTACAAAAATCTAAGGAATCTATTGAATCTGCAGATTTAGTTATAATAGTTTTAGATTCATCAAAACAATTATCTGATGAAGATTTAGAAATACTACAAAGTGCACAAAGTAAAAAGACTATAGTTTTATTAAACAAAATCGACTTAGAACAAGTAATAGACGAATCTGAAATTGAAAAATTCGTAGGAAAAGAAAATATAATAAAAATTTCAGCACTTAAAAATGAAGGAATTGAACAAATACATGATAAAATAGAAGCAATGGTATTTACAGGAGATGTCAAGAGCTCGTCAAGTCTTGTTATAACAAATTCAAGACATAAAGATGCATTATATAAAGCTTATAATTCTATAAATGATGCTATAGATGGAATAATGCAAAGATTGCCATATGATTTTATAGAAGTTGATTTCAAAAATATATGGGACTATCTAGGATATATAAATGGAGATACAGTACAAGAAGATTTACTAGATACGATCTTTAGTAACTTCTGTATAGGAAAATAATAAATTTTAAATACGTAAACAACTATTTTAATATAAAAAGATACAAAAATGTTTCACGAGAAACATTTTGAGAAAGGAGAAATGATGATAACATTTGATGCAGGAAATTACGACGTAATAGTTGTCGGTGCAGGCCATGCAGGATGTGAAGCAGCTTTAGCTACAGCTAGAATGGGATGTAAAACATTAATGGTTACATTGACGCTTGATTCGATAGGTATGATGCCTTGTAATCCATCAATCGGTGGAACAGGAAAGGGGCAATTAGTCAGAGAAATAGATGCTTTAGGCGGAGAAATGGGAGTTAACATAGATAAAACCTTTATACAAAGTAGAATGTTAAATACTGCAAAAGGTCCAGCGGTACATTCTCTAAGAGCACAAGCAGATAAATTTAAATATCATACAGAGATGAAAAAAACATTAGAAAATGAACCAAATCTTGAAATAGTTATGGATGAGGTTATAGATTTAATAAATGATGGACAAGTAATAAAAGGTGTTGTAACTAAATTAGGATGTAAATATCACTCAAAAGCAGTTATATTAGCAACAGGTGTTTATTTAAATTCATTGATTTATGTTGGAGAGGTAACTCTACATGAAGGACCTAATGGGCTAGGATATGCAGATCAATTGACTAATAAATTAGTTGAATTAGGTTTAGATATGAGAAGATTCAAAACTGGTACCCCAGCTAGAATTCACAGAGATAGTATAGATTTTTCTGAAATGGTTATACAAGAAGGCGACGAAAAAATCACACCTTTCTCATTTATGAGTGGAGAATTAAACATAGATCAAGTACCTTGTTATCTAGCTAGAACTAATTTAGAAACACACAAGGTTATAATGGACAACATAAATAGATCAGCTATGTACAGTGGTAGAGTTCACAGTACAGGTCCTAGATATTGTCCATCTATAGAAGATAAGGTTGTGAGATTTAACGATAAAGAATCACATCAAACATTTATAGAGCCAGAAGGTTTAGATACAAAGGAAATGTATATCCAAGGTATATCTACAAGTTTACCTTACGAAGTACAGCTTCAAATGTACAAAACTATGAAGGGTCTTGAAAATTGTAAAATAATGAGACCAGCTTATGCGATTGAGTACGATTGCTTAAATCCTACACAATTAAAAGCGTCTCTTGAAATAAAGGTAACAGAAAACCTATTTAGTGCAGGACAATTCAACGGAACATCAGGCTACGAAGAAGCAGCAGCACAAGGTCTTATGGCTGGTATAAATGCCGTTAGAAAAATTCAAGGAAAAGAGCCTTTTATACTAGATAGATCAGAAGCTTATATAGGAGTTTTAATAGACGACTTAATAACTAAGGGAACTAATGAGCCTTATAGAATGATGACATCTAGAGCAGAATATAGATTATATCTAAGACAAGATAATGCAGATATGAGACTTACAGAAAAGGGATACGAGTTAGGTCTTGCAACTCAAGAAAGATATGATAGATTCTTAGCTAAAAAGGCTTTAGTAGAAGCAGAATTAGAGAGATTAAAAACAGAAAGAGTTACACCAAAGGAAGTAAATCAATATTTAACTGAAAAGGGTGCATCAGAAATAAAAGTAGGTTTGTCTTTATATGAATTTTTAAAGAGACCAGAAGTAACATATGATTTAATTGAACAAATAGGTAAAGGCGCTTCAGAAGAAGTACCTTACGACGTAAAAGAGCAATGTGTGATAATGTCTAAATACGAAGGATATATAGATAAACAATTGAAACAAATAGATCAATTTAAAAAGCTAGAAAATAAAAAGCTATCAGAAGATATTGATTACTCTACTATCGAAGGTCTTAGAATAGAAGCTAGACAAAAGCTTAATAATATAAAACCATTATCAATAGGTCAAGCATCTAGAATATCTGGAGTTTCACCTGCTGATATATCTGTATTACTTATTTACCTTGAACAAATGAGAAGAACTAGAGGTGGAAGTAATGAGTAATATAGATATATTAAAAAATGGTATAGAGGATTTTGGTTTAGAAGCTAATGAAAAAGTATTGAGTGATTTTCAAGAGTATAAAGAATTATTAGTTGAATGGAATCAAAAGATGAATTTAACAGGTATAGAAGATGAAAAAGAAGTGTTTATAAAGCACTTCTTAGATTCTATATCTGCTGTTACAAAAGGATATATCCAAAATGGAATGTCTTTAATAGATGTAGGAACAGGAGCTGGATTTCCTGGGATGCCACTTAGAATTTGTCTACCAGAATTAAAGGTGACATTACTTGATTCTCTAAATAAAAGAATTAATTTTTTACAAGAGGTAGCATCTAAATTATCTATTGACGATATAGAGTTTATTCATGGAAGAGCTGAAGACTTCGGAAAAAATGAAGACTATCGAGAAAAATTTGATATTGCTACAGCAAGAGCAGTTGCAGGATTACCTGTTTTAATGGAATTTTGTGTTCCATTTATAAAGGTTGGGGGATATTTTGTATGCTTAAAGGGGCCTAACGCTAATTTAGAATTAGAAGAATCTAAAAAGGCTATGGAAGTATTAGGTGTTGAATATATTGAGAAAATAGATGTAAAATTGCCAGAAATCGACTTAAATCACAATATATTAATATTTAAAAAAGTTAAAAATACTCCAAGTAAATATCCTAGAAAAGCTGGGAAAGTTTCAAAAAATCCTATAAAATAAAGTATAATCTTTTGTAATAATTAAAAATATAGAGGATTATATAGTAAAATGAAGAATAATATCATAAAGTAAGTTGAAATATTGAGATAGAAAGTGTTAAAAAAAGTCATAATAAGGAAATAAGTTTGTATATAAAAAATAGTTATAGAATGAGAGAGGTATGTTATGGAAGAGAAAATAGTTATAGAAATACCGATTGAAGAGATAGCTCCAAATCCATATCAACCAAGAAAAGTATTTTCTGAAAAATCGTTGGAAGAATTAAAAGACTCAATTGAAAGTTATGGAGTATTACAGCCTATTACTGTTAGAAAAAAAGAAGATAAATTCGAATTAGTTGCGGGGGAAAGACGATTAAGGGCTGCTAAATTGGCTAATTTAAAAACTATACCTGCTATATTGTACGATATGTCTGATGAAACTTCGGCTGTATTAGCGTTATTAGAAAATTTACAAAGAGAAGATTTGAACTTTATAGAAGAGGCTTTGGGGTATGAAAATTTAATAAAAGAACATAATTTTACACAACAACAATTAGCTCAAAAATTAGGCAAGAATCAATCTACAATTGCTAATAAATTGAGAATATTAAAGCTGCCTACAGCTATAAAGGAATCTCTGATAGAAAATGGGCTTACAGAAAGACATGCTAGAGCATTGCTTAAATTACCGAATGAAGAATTAATGAAGGATGTTATATCAAAAATTGTTAAAAATGAGCTTACAGTTAAAAAGACTGAGAAGCTTATAAAGGATATTTTAGAAAGTATAGAGCTAGAAAATAATCCAGAGAAAAAACAAAATATAAAATGTTCTATGAGTATAAGAATATATCTTAATACATTAAAGCAAGCATATGATGCAATAATAAATACAGGAATTGAAGCAAAATATAATGAAATAGATAAGGGAGATTACATGGAAGTAGTTGTAAAGATCCCTAAGAAATAGAATTACTGCACAGCAGTAATTTTTTTTTAAAAAAGAGGGAGGAATAATGATGGCTAAAAAAGGATTAAATTCGTTATTACCAGAGCAAATAGAAAATGAAAAACAAATTGTAAATATAAAGATATCAGATATATATCCAAATAATACTCAACCTAGAAAGAGTTTTGATGAAGATAAAATTATAGCTTTATGTGAATCGATAAAAAAACACGGTGTACTTCAACCGATAGTATTAAAGCCTGACGAAAATGGAAAATATATGATTATAGCAGGAGAAAGAAGATATAGAGCATGCAAAATGGCGAAAAAAGAAGAGATTCCAGCTGTTATAAAAGATATACCAACTAAGGAAGTAATGGAAATTGCTTTAGTTGAAAATTTGCAAAGAGAAAATTTAAACATAATAGAAGAAGGAATAGCATATAAAAATTTAATAGAAAAATATAAATCTACACAAGAAGAACTTGCCTCACTTGTAGGTAAGAGTAGACCTTATATAACTAATACTATGAGATTATTGAATTTATCTAAGGAAGTAATTAGGTATATCGAATTAGACAAGATTTCACCGGGACATGGTAAGGCGTTACTAAGGATTAGTGACGAAAAGAAACAGATTGAATTGGCACAAAGGATAATAAAAGAAAATTTATCAGTTAGAAAGACAGAAGAAATAGTAAAAAATATGCTAGAAGAGAAAAAGAAAAAAACTAAACCAAAAGAAAAAGATATATTTATAAAGGATATAGAGGAAAGACTTACAAATAGTTTAGGAACGAAGGTTAACATTTCTTCAGGAAAGAAAAAAGGAAAAATAGAAATAGAATATTATACAGATGATGATTTAAATGATATAATAGAAAGACTTCTAGAGGAATAATATTTTGACAAAGGAGAATTATGTCAATATATGTTAGATGCGTTTAACATGAAGAAAAAAATATATTAAACTATAATAAAAAAGCATCCATAGTTTATTTTAATATTCTAAGCTAGAATATAATATATATTGATTTATATAAAAAAATAGAATTTTTAGAAAAAATACAAGTGATAATGATGTAATTAATGTAAGTATAAGTTATAATTATATTATAATAATTAGTAATAATAAATAATGCTAAAGTGGGTGAGATATATGAATATATTGAGTTTAGGGGAAAAAATAAAAAAACTCAGAAAAGAAAAAAATATGACGTTAAAGGAGCTAGCGGGGGATAGGATAACAGCAGCGCAAATAAGTCATATAGAAAGAGATAAGTCGCACACGAGTTACGAGCTTTTAGAGTACTTAGCCGAGAGATTAGATGTCAGTATAGATTATCTTCTTGAAACGAAAGAGATGCAATCTAAAAAAATTACGGACAATTTAATTTTACAGAGTGAAATATATATAAAAAGAGATGCCCTAGATGAAGCAGAAAAAGAGATAGAAGAAATCATTGAAATCTGCGAGAAGTATGATCTTTCTGAAAATTATGGAAAATGCAATTATTTATTGGGAAATATTTATTTAAAGAGAAAAGATAGTAGAAAAGCTAATTTTTATTTTGAAAAGGCATTATTCCATTTTATAAAAAATGATGATAAAAAAAGAATATTCCAATGTTATATGAATATAGCTAATATATATTTTGAAGATAAATTTTATCAAGTTGCTTTAACAAATTATTATTTTGCAAAAGAAATACTAGATGAAATTAATGTAGATGAACCGGATACATACAAGGAATTATACAGTAAAATATCTAAATGTTATATAAAAATGGACGATACTGAAAAAGCACTAGAATTTATAGAAAAAATAGGAAGTATAGATAATGAATATTCACCGACACAAGAAGTTGAAATGTTGGTATTGAAAGCTAAAAATTTATTAGCTGAAGCTAGATATATAGAATCAAAGGAATATTTTGCAAAAGCTTTAAAAATAATAGAAAAAGAAGAGAATAAAGATAAATTAGCTCAAGTATATTTGACAGTTGGAAGTATATATGGTGAGATGGGCGATAATGAAAAATTCCTAGAGTATTCAGAAAAGGTATATGATATAAAGAAAAATGATTCTGATGAATATATGATGGATAGTTTATTTAATATTATAAAATCTTATATAGATTCAAATGAATTTGAATTAGCTAAGAAGTATTCTAAATTAGCGCTAGCTGCTGCAATAAAAACAAAGAGCAAATACAATGAATTTAGAGCTTTAAAATACTACTGTGATATATATAAATATAAAGGAGAAACTGATATATCTATAGAATATCTTATAAAATGTATAGAAATAGTATCTAAATTAGATGATGATAAGATATTAGGTAATTTATATATAGAATTAGGACAGTTATATTCAGGAGTATCAAAAGAAAAAGAATTAGAATGTTATCAAAAAGGTGTATCTATATTTAAAAAATTAGAAATAATATAGAAAAATAGAAAGCTAGACTCTGTTAGGGTCTAGTTTTTATTCTTGAGAATAGATTATAAGTGAAAAATAAAAAAATATATGATAATATGATTATGAAAATTAATTAAGGAAAGGAGTTTGTTAAAATTATAGAATTTTAGCAACTAATATTATGAGTGAAATGTATATAGTATCATTTAATTCAACACATCAAGCTATAAAGTGTGATAAAACATTTGAAAAAAATGAGATGGATTATGCTGTTTTACCAACACCTAGAGAGATAACACAAAGTTGTGGAATATCTATAAAATTTTCAATAGAAAATATAGATAATGTAAAGAAAATTATTGATGAAAATCAAATTGAATATAAAGGTATTTATAAAATTGTAAAATTAGAAACAGGAAAAAAACAAGTAGAACAAATCTGTTAAAAGGGGGAGGATTTAATATGCCGTTAAATCTTAATGTAGGAGATACAGTTGAATTAAAAAAACAACATGCTTGTGGTTGTAAGGAATTTCAAATAATAAGAGTAGGTATGGATATTAAAATTAAGTGTAAAAATTGTGGCAGACTTATAATGCTAGATAGACCTACACTAGAAAAGAGAACCAAAAAAGTAATTCCTAAAAGCGAATAGAAATATTAAATAAATACTATTAAAAACTAAATATAAAAAAGTAAGAAATTAAAATAAATTTAAAAATAAATACTTGATATATTTATTTAATAATGATAAAATAGACAAGTATGAGATTTAGTTCTCATTTCTCTGCTCTAAAAAGTAGAGCCGTTAAGTCCAAAGGGAGGTGAAAAGAATGAAAAATTATGAATTAGTTTATGTTGTAAAACCAAATTCTGATGATGAAACAAAAGAAAGTGTTTTAAACAAAATAAAAGACGTTATTTCTTCAAATGGTGAAGTAGAAAAAGTTGATGCATGGGGAAATAGAAAATTAGCTTACCAAATAGCTAAATTTACTGAAGGTTTCTATGTATTAGTTAACTTTAAGGCTGGTGTTGAAATTCCAAAAGAATTAGACAGAAACTTAAAGATAAACGAAAACGTAATAAGACATATGATAGTAGTTGCATAATCATAAGTAATCAAACAAATTTTTAGGGAGGTTACATTATGAATAATGTAGTTTTAATTGGAAGATTAACAAAGGATCCAGAGCTAAGATATATACCTGGAACTGGAACACCTGTTGCTACATTTACTCTTGCAATTGATAGAGATTACACTAAGAAAGATGGAAGCAAGGATACAGATTTTATACCTATAGAAGTTATGGGTAAATCTGCTGAATTCTGTGCTAACTATATAGCAAAAGGTAGATTAGTTGCAATCCAAGGAAGTATTAGAGTAGATAGATATCAAACACAATCAGGAGAAAATAGAACATTTACTAAAGTAAGTGCGAGAAATGTACAAGCTTTAGATAGCAATAGAAGTAAATCAGAAAATCCATATGTTGAAAGTCATCCAGGGTCACAACCTAGTTTTGAGCCAAGTTTTGAACCGAATCAAGGATTAGATCCTAATGGTTTTCAAGCTATAGATGACGACGATATACCATTTTAAAGAAAAGGAGGAATAACAGATGATAAACAAAAAAAGACGTAAAAAAAGAAGAGTTTGTCAATTTTGTGCATCTAAAGACGCTAAAATAGATTACAAAAACACTCAAAGATTACAAAAGTACATCACTGAAAGAGGTAAAATATTACCAAGAAGAATTTCAGGTACTTGTGCAAAACATCAAAGAGAATTAACAGTGGCAATAAAAAGAGCTAGAAACTTAGCACTTTTACCATACACTTTAGACTAATAAAAAGTAAGCCTTCCATTGAAACATCAAGGAAGGCTTTTTTAGTAAAAAATTAATTTTTGCTAAGCAAGCGCAATTCGATCAAGAACATAAAAGGGCGAGTTTTAATGCTCGTTTTTTCAAATGATATATAATGTGTTATAATAGGTTTATATATTTGATAGGTGCAAGTTCACAAAGCCTTATACTTATAATTAAATTTTGCGATTATCGATAAAATAAAAAATAAGTTAAAATATTAGAATGAATTAGGGGTCATTTATTGAATTATTATAAGTAAAATATTAAATGACATATTACTAAAATAGCTTATTGAATTTATTTTAAAAGCAAATAATAGAATAAGGAGGTAGGGTTGTGAGAATAGATAGAAATTCTGATATTACTAGAAATGTAAAGATTATTGAATGGATGAAAAATGAAATATTAATGAGTGTAAGTGAATTATTTAATATTTTATTTAAAGGAGTAAGATCAGCTGATGAAGCGCTTCAAGATATATTAGCCAATATTATAATGATAACATATCTTTTGGCAAAAAGACTTGGAATAAGTTTTAATGAGATAGATTATAGAATAAAAGAAAAAACTTCATTAGGAATAAAAGAAGATCACAGCATAGAAAAATGGTATGGAGATTTGACTAATTTAAAAAATCATATTGAAAATAGGGAGTGATTACAAATTGAGTAAAAAACTAACATTACCTCAAACCTTGCTAATTACATTGTTTTGTGTAGCGATGATATTGGCTATCTTTGATATACCTGGTTTAAGTGTGTTAACTATCGGTGTATCATCTTTGTTTGTGGTAATTGCTACTTTATCAGATAGTAAAGGGATTTTTATATCTATTGCAATGGTGATTTTAGCCCTTGTATTTTTTATAAATCCAGTATATATTTTTGATATTTGTTTAAATTGTATTATACCAGGGATAATAATTGGTATAATTACTAAAAATGTATTGAATTATAAAAACAACGATAATAAGTTTGAACCTATTTTTGCAGGGACTATTGCGTTTATTCTTGGATTAATAGCAAACTACTTAATATCAAAGTATTTATTTAATATTAATATATTAGAAGAATTCACTTCTGTTATGAAAGCACAGTTATCTACACAAATTGGTGCAATACAAGAATCTGTATCAACTTTGACGTCAGCACCAAAGATTACAGAGGAGTCTATAATACAAACTATTTTAAACATTATGCCATTGATATTATTTTCTAGAGCAATATTGTTAGCTATACTTACATATTTTTTAGCTATATTTACTTTGAAGAAAATAAAAAAGATAGATTTAAATGATTTAAGGGAAATAAAATTTTCTAGATTTTATTTACCGGGAAATGCTGTGTTAACTTCGTTTGTTTTATATATAGTTATAATGTTATTAGAAATGTTCAATACTCCATTGTATACGGATTTGATATTGATGAATTTAGAGATGATATTTTATATATTATTTTTAATACAGGGAGTATCTGTAGCTATATTTTTTGCTAAAAGATGGCTTAAAGGTGGCCAATTGATTAAAGTCACTATGGTAATTATAGCCATAGTTTTATTTGGCGTTATGGGAATTTCTATATTAGGAATGGTAGATAGCATATTTGATTTTAGAAAAGTAAAGAGTTGTGAAGTAATATAGGAGGATAAAAATGAGGAATAAACCAAATTTCAAAATAAATATGCCGGAAATAAATGCTTATATATTAATAATAGGGATAATGAGTATATTTCTTCTTACATACAATTTATATTTAGGTGGTTTATTTTTCTTCGGTTTTATATATATAGTTTTTCACAATTGGAGAATTGCTAATCTTAGAAAGAAAGAGTGGAATAAATACATCCAAAATCTATCTGTAGATATGGATGAAACCACAAAAAAAGCAGTAATGAATTTACCTATTCCTCTTTGTATATTAGAATTTGATGGAAATATAAATTGGTATAACAACAAATTCTATGATATGACAGGATCACCAGATTTATTAGGTGAAAATATAGATAATGTAATACAAAACCTAGATTTAAGAAAAGTTTTAAATGAAAACAAGGAAATGTATACTGATGTAGAATATAAAGACAGACAGTATACAGTAATTTATAATGTTATAAAAAATGAACAAGGTAATAATGCTAAGTATTTGATGATGTTATATTGGATAGATAACACAGAATATTTAGAACTAAAGCAAAAATACGAGGATGATAAAAATGTAATCATCTTGATACAAGTAGATGAGTATGATGAAGTCTTAAAGAGTGCTCCAGAGGAAAATAGATCATTGATAACAGTGGAATTAGAACGAATTTTGACAGCTGTATTTGAAAATACTTTAAAAGGAGCAATAAAGAAGACATCTAATGATAAATACGTAGTTTTTACTAGAGAAAAAGAATTAAAGAAATTACAAGAAAATAAATTTACGATACTAGATACTATAAGAAATATAAACTGTGGAAACTCTCTTCCAGTTACTGTAAGTATAGGTGTTGGTAGAGAAGGAGAGTCTCTATATGATGATTTACAGCGTGCTAATGGTGCCTTAGATTTAGCTTTAGGTAGAGGTGGAGACCAAGCTGTTGTAAAGACACAGGATAAATTTGAGTTTTATGGCGGAAAATCAAAAGCAGTAGAAAAGACTACAAAGGTTAAGTCTAGACTAATAGGATATGCTCTTAAGGAAGTTATATCACAGAGTGATAATATATATATTATGGGACATAAGTATCCTGATTTAGATGCTATAGGTGCTGCTGTAGGCATATTTGATATATGTAAATCTTGTGGCAAATCAGCAAATATAGTGCTTGACGAGGTCAATGATTCTATAGAAGAATTTGTAAAAAAAGTCAAAAAACAAGAGTATTACAAAGGCTTATTTGTAAGCTGTGAAGAGGCTATAAAAAATTGCAATAAGGATACACTTGTGATAGTCGTAGATACTCATAGACCTAGCTATACAGAATGTAAGGATTTATTAGGTATTGCTAAGAAGGTTATCGTAATAGATCACCATAGAAGAGGTGTGGAATTTATAAAGGATACAGTCTTATTATTCCATGAAATATACGTGTCTTCTACATGTGAAATGGTAACTGAATTAATTCAATACTTAGAAGATGATGTCAAAATAAATAAATTAACTGCAGAAGGTTTGCTTGCTGGTATTAACTTAGACACTAAGTTCTTTGCATTCAAGACAGGTGTAAGAACTTTTGAAGCTGCATCATACTTGAAAAAAATAGGTGCAGATACGGTAGAAACTAAAATGATGTTTAAATCAAATGTTGAAGATTTTATTGCTAGAGCTGATATTATAAAGAACACTAAAATAATAAACAAGAGAATATGTATAGCTTATTCAGAGTCAGAGATAAGTAATATAAATGTAGTTATAGCAAAGGCAGCGGATGAGCTTTTAAATGTAAAAAATGTCGAGGCATCTTTTGTTTTAGGACATAAAAACGACACAGTATTTATTAGTGCAAGATCATTAGGGCAAATTAACGTCCACGTTCTCATGGAAAAGCTAGGAGGCGGTGGACATATAGATATAGCTGGTGCGCAACTTAAAAATGTAACACTTAATCAAGCTTATAAAATGGTGCATCAGATAATAGAAGAGTACTTAGAGGAGGAAGAACAATGAAAGTAATATTATTAAAAGATGTAAAAGGTACAGGAAAAAAAGGTGAAGTTAAAGAAGTAAGTGATGGATATGCAAGAAATTTCTTATTACCTAAAAAAATGGCAAAATTAGCAGATAATCAAGCTATGAAGGAATTAAAAGAACAAAACAAATCAGCTGAAATAAAAGCAGAAAAGCAATACGAAGAAGCTGTTGAATTAGGAAATAAAATGAAAGACATGAACATAGAAATATACTCAAAAGCAGGAGAAGGCGGAAGATTATTCGGCTCTATAACTGCAAAAGAAATAGCAGAACAACTTAAAAAACAAAAAGGTATAACTGTTGATAAGAGAAAAATAATGTTAGAAGAACCAATAAGAGCTTTAGGTTCTAGTTTTGTTGAAATAAAAATTCATCAAAAGGTTGTAACAAAAATAAGAGTAGACGTAAAAGAAAAATAAACCTAAACTTGAGGTGATGAATAATGGAGGATAACACAAGAATTCCTCCACATAGTGTGGAAGCAGAGCAATCTGTACTAGGTTCTATATTACTAGATAAAGATGCTATGATAAGTGTTTCTGAGACATTGATACCAGAAGATTTTTATAAAGAAGCACATAAGGTAATTTACGAATGTATGCTTAAGCTTTATAATAGTCAATCTGAAATAGATTTAATAACATTAGCAGAAGAACTAAGAGATCAGGGATATTTAGATGATATAGGAGGAATACCCTATATAACAAGCTTATCGACTATTGTTCCTACTACATCTAATATAAAATACTATGTAAATATAGTAAAAGAAAAGTCTGTAGTTAGACAGCTTATATCTGCAGCTAATGATATTATAAATTTAGGTTATGATAGCTCGGCAAAGATAGAAGATGTTCTAGAGAATGCAGAAAAGAAAATTTTTGATATATCTCAGGAGAGGACAACTAATGATTTTAAACAAATAAATCAAGTTTTAAGAGATACTTATGATATGATTGAAAAGTTATATACAGAAAAGAATGAGGTTACTGGACTGACTACAGGATTTAGAGATTTAAATAAAAAAATAAATGGATTTCAAAAATCTGACTTGCTATTAGTTGCAGCACGTCCAGCAATGGGTAAGACTGCTTTTGCTCTTAATTTAGTTCAGAATGCGGCATTGAAGGGCGATGCATCTGTTGCAGTATTTAGTCTTGAAATGTCCAAGGAACAGCTTGTTCAACGTATGTTATCTTCTCAATCTAATGTAGAATTAAAAAAGATAAAAACAGGTAAATTAGGTGCTAATGATTGGCCGAGAATAATAGAGGCTATGGCTGTTTTATCAGAGGCTAAAATTCATATAGACGATACACCTGGGATAAAAATATCTGAATTGAGATCAAAATGTAGAAAATTAAAGATAGAAAAAGGACTTGATTTAGTCTTGATAGATTATTTGCAGCTTATGGAGGGTGAAGGCAACAACGAAAGTAGACAACAAGAGATTGCAAAAATATCTAGATCGTTGAAAATATTAGCTAAGGAGTTAGATTGTCCTGTTGTTGCATTATCTCAATTATCGAGAGCTCCAGAACAAAGGGCAGATCATAGACCGATGCTTTCTGATTTAAGGGAATCAGGTTCTATAGAACAGGATGCCGATATAGTAATGTTTTTATATAGAGATGAATATTACAATCCGGATACAGAAAGCAAAAATATAGGTGAAGTTATAGTTTCAAAAAATAGACATGGAGAAACTGGTACTATAGAATTAGTTTGGTTTGGTGAAGTACAAAAATTCGCCGATAAAATTAGAGAATAATATATTGAATGAATATATATTTGAAAAAAGCGTATATTAAAAATAATTATACACAATATCCACAGGTATCTGTTGATAATTGTGTATAATTTATGTTGTTTATAATTAAAAGCAAATTAATTTTATTTAGATTTTAAATAAAGTTGCAATAAAGTCGAATGTTTGATAAACTATTAGACGGAAGTGTTCGAAAATTAATAATAATTTATATAGAGGTGAAAGTATGAAAACAGTAGCAGTTGTAGGCTCTCAATGGGGCGACGAAGGAAAAGGTAAAGTTATAGATTTCTTAGCTACTCAAGCAGATGTAGTAATAAGAGCTCAAGGTGGAAATAACGCTGGTCATACTATAGTTGTAGATGGTAAGAAATTTGCATTAAGATTAATCCCATCAGGAATATTAAATCCAAATACTATCAACGTTATAGGTAATGGTATAGTTTTTGACCCAAAAGGTTTCTTTGAAGAACTTGAAATGTTACAATCAAATGGAATAGACACTAAAAATATCAGAATAAGTGATAGAGCTCATATCATATTCCCATATCATAAAGAACTTGATGGTTTATCAGAAGAAGCTAGAGGAGATAACAAAATAGGAACTACTAAAAGAGGTATAGGTCCTTGTTACATGGATAAAACTGAAAGATCAGGAATAAGAATGTGTGACTTAATGGACGAAGAAGTATTTGCTAAAAAATTAAAAGTTCAAATAGATGCAAAAAATAAAATAGTTCAAGGTGTATATGACAAAGCTGAACCAATGTTTGACTATGATGAAATATACAAAGAATTTATGGACTACGCAAAAAGATTAAGACCATTTGTTGCAGACACAACAGTTATAATTTACGATGCAATAAAAGCTGGTAAAAAAGTATTATTTGAAGGTGCTCAAGGTGCATTACTAGACTTAGACTTAGGAACATATCCATTTGTAACTTCTTCACATCCAATATCAGGTGGATTTGCAGTAGGTTCTGGTATAGGTCCTAATATGATAAAAGACGTTGTAGGAATAGTTAAAGCTTATACTACAAGAGTTGGTGAAGGACCATTCGTTACTGAACAATTAAATGAAATAGGTGACCAAATAAGAATAAAAGGTCATGAATTCGGTACAGTAACTGGTAGATCAAGAAGATGTGGATGGTTTGATGCAGTTGTTGTAAAATATTCAGCAAGAATAAATGGTCTAACTAGTATAGCATTCATGCTATTAGACGTTTTAACTGGATTTGACAAGATACAAGTATGTACAGCTTACAAATGTGGCGATGAAATATTAAAAGATTTCCCAGCTTCATTAGAAAAATTAGCTAAATGTGAACCAGTTTATGAAGAATTAGATGGATGGACTGAAGATATAACTAAGGTTGAAAAATTCGAAGACCTTCCAGAAAACGCTAAAAAATATATAGCTAGAATAGAAGAATTAATAGGTGTAGATATAGATTTAGTTTCTGTTGGACCAAACAGAGCTCAAACTATAATAAGAAAAAATGTATTTGACAATTAATATATAAAATGCAATTAAAAAGGATGTATCATTAGATTAGAATCTAAATGGTACATCCTTTTTTTAATCAAATTTACTTTCCCATCTTAGGTCTTTTCCAACGAATTTAACTAATGTAAATTTATCAAAAATTCTAGATGAAATTCTTTCAGTATAAGTTTCTGCTAATTTTGAAAGAGAAAAATTAGTTGATATAATAGTTTTCTTTTTGTTTAAAAGTCTAGTATTTAATATCATAAATAGCTCACTTACAGTAAATGTATTTGTAAGCTCAGTTCCAAGGTCGTCTATTATCAAAAGATCGCATTCAAATAGATTGTTGTAGTTATCCTTTGATATAGAGTTGTTGGCATTATGGAATTTATACTCTTCTATAATATCAAACATTTTAAAGGCTGTTTGATATATAACTGTAAATCCCTTGTCCAAGAGTGCCTTTGCAATGCAATTTGACATAAATGTTTTTCCTAGACCAGTATCTCCATAGAACAGTAGATTCTCTTCATTTTCTTTCGTAAAATTTTGAACAAACATTTCACATATAGCTGAAATTTCAAGTATATTTTGTTTAGATGAGATGTTTATTTCTGGAATTATCTCATCAGAAAATAGAGAAAGATCTAATGTGTTGAAGTTTTGTGTCTTGAAGTTTTTTGAGATATTGGACATTTTATAGTATTCGTTTATCAAGGCTTGCTTGAAGCAGTTGCATTTTTCTCCGTTTTTTAAAAATCCAGTATCCTCGCATATGGGACATTCGTATTGAATTTCCAGGTCGCTTTCTGGTATGTTGTGGATTTTTAAAAGATTGTCTTTTTTATATTTTAAAGATGCCATGTCTTCTCTGCATTTGTTTAATAGAGCTTCTTTGTCAGGAGAACTTGATAAAACAAGTCTCATCATTTTTAGTCCAATATTAGTTATTTCATCGTCTATTTTTTCTATTTCAGGAAATTTATTATATATTCTTTTTTTTCTCTCTTCGAATTCATATTCGGCTTTATCTCTTTTCTTTTGGTATGAAAAGAGAATTTCTCTTACAGCGGAATCTTTCAATTAATCACCTACTTTGTTTTTAGAATTTTGAACCTTTAGTAATTTAGCCTCTAGCTCTTCTTCTGAATATTTTCTAAAATGTTCATTGAAGCTATTGTGGTATTTAGTAACTACTTTTGGAGTTCTATCTTTGTTGTAATTATTGTAGTTATAATTTTTATTTTCTCTTTTCTTTTGAGTTTCTTCCTTTTCTTTTTGTTTATTTGCTCTAAATTCTTCTTCTTCCTTTTGGGCATCTTCTAAGGTTGTTATATCTTTAGAACGCCAATTTTCGATTATTCCATTTATATATGATATAGATGGATTTGGGATATTTTTGCTTTTAGAGCAAGCATATGTTATTAATTCTTGACTTATATCGTATTTATCAATCCATGTATCGATAAGTTGCTTTTCTGCATCTGTTGCACTTCTGTTCGAAAATCCAAGCTGATTTAATACATTGCGGTAAATAGAAAGCCTGTCTTTTCTGACTATAAAGCTATTTTTAGCCTCCTCCACAGAAAAGATATTTTGATCATACCAGCTTCTAAGTACACTTTCAACGTAATTGAGAGGCTTAGCATTTCCGTTTTTTTGTTCCTTGCTATATTCGTAAGCATATACTACTAAGTCAGGAGTTAAATTATATTCGTTTATAAGCTCTAATATTCTCATGTTTTCACTTGGAACAAGAGGTCTACCTATTATTTTGTTTATAGAATTAAACATTCTAACAATACTAGGGTTGTTCCTAGCTTCTAAAAGCTTATCTGTATCTGATTTAATAGGGGTTATATTATTATTGTCTATATTATTCATATAGAACTTTTTCAAATCTACAAATTCAATTGAAAAATCAAAATCGTCTTCAACGTCGTCTTTATGAATTTTTACAATTTTTTGTTGTTCCCAATATTTCCAAGCATTAATTACATCTGATAGGGGAACTCCTAAATTTTTAGCCAATGAAATATTATTAAAATTTGGATTGGCATTAGGATCACATGCTTGTCGGTAGCCTAAAAGATAAACTTGTACGTATAATCCGTTAGCCATAGGCATAAATATATCTATGAAGATATTAGAGATTATTGTATCTCCAGAATCTTTTTTATTAACTTCTTTAAAAAACATTTCATCACCTCAGATAAATTATAACATAAGACATTATAGTTTTATCTTGGAACTTTTAAAAAAAAATATACATATAAAATGGGAGGGAAAGGCGTTGGTTATAAACTTTAATAAAAAAAGGAGACGAATAAGTTTAGTACTCCTTTTGGTGTTGTTTTTCGCAGGAACAATGTACTGGTCGAATAACTATGTTGAGAATGATGCTATGAAAATAGTAAATAGTAAGAATATCAATAATTACATAATCGATGCAGTATTTGACGATAAAGACAAGAAAATTAAATGCAATCAAAATACGACCTATGTGAATAATACAGGTAAAACATTAGATAAAATATACATGCATATATATCCAAATGCGTTTTCGGATGAGGAAATATGTCCATTTGAAAAATCAGAAATCGAAAAAGCATATCCAAATGGATTTAATAAAGGATATATTGAGATAAAAAATGTATTAAATAATGGAAATAAACTGGAGTATAGTATAAAAGGCGATAAAAATGATATCTTGGAAATAGTATTGAATAAAAAGTTAAATGACGGAGAAAAATACTCTATAGATATGAAATATGATGTCAAGATTCCAAATTGTCTAGGACGTTTTGGATATGGGGATAACACAATTAATATTACAAATTGGTTTCCTGTATGCTGTGTATATGATGAAAAAGGATGGGATTTAAATAGTTACATGGCTTTAGGAGATCCTTTTTATAGCGATATAAGTAATTTTACAGTGAATATTTTAATTCCAAGTAAATACGATATTGCATGTACAGGCTCGATAATAGAAGAAAAGAAAAATGAGAATAAGAAGCTTTGTAAGTTACAAGGTAAAAAGGTTAGAGATTTTGCAATTATATTAAGTGATAAGTTTAAAATTAATAAGAGTGTATATGGACATACTTCGATTACTACATATAGCCTAAATAAGGATTTAGCGGTTGAATCGAATAAGGTTGCTAGAGAATCTATAAAAATATTCAGCGAGTTATTTGGTGAATATCCATACGATACATATTCAGTAGTTGCAAGCGATTTTTTTGTTGGAGGAATGGAATACCCTACTTTAGTTATGATAGATAAGAATCTTTACAGCGAAAATAGTAAATTTTTATTAGAATACGTAATTGCACATGAGACTGCACATCAATGGTGGTACAGTGTTGTAGGAAATGATGAGATAAGCGAGCCGTGGTTAGATGAGGCACTTACAGAGTATTCTACTGTTTTGTATTTTGAAAATAAATATGGAGAAGAAATGAAAGACAAATTAATCAAAACTATGGAGGTACAAAGTGAAAATTATAAAGGCGCAGATATCTTTAGATCTAGTACAGAATTTAAAAATTCTACAGAATATAGTTTAAATGTTTATACTAAAGGAGCTGTAGTTTTCAATGAAATAAGAAAGAAGGTTGGAGATAAGATATTCTTTGAAACGCTGCAGGAATACTATAATAGCTACATGTTCCAAAATGTGAATGGAATTCAATTTACTGATATATGGAAGAATAAAGGTGTAAATATAGATGAGATAGTCAGTCAATGTGATTGAATTTTAAGTTGAAGAGGTAATTTTTAGATAGAGTGTGGAAAAAATATTTCAGACTCTATTTTTTTGGTATAATATAATTTAGAAATTAATTGGAGAGGAGAGAAGCGGTGTTAAAATATTGTTCAGTCGGAAGTGGAAGTAGTGGAAATTGCCACATAATAACATACAAGGATACTGGAATTTTAGTAGATGCTGGGCTTGCAGGCAAAACAATAACTGCAGGAATAAAAAATGCCGGTTTTGATATAGATAAAATACGTGGAATATTTATAACACACGAGCATTCAGATCATATAAAGGGCGCTGGAATAATGTCTAGAAAGTTGGACATTCCTATATATGCAAATTTAAAAACATGGTGCTCGATGAAGGATAAGATAGGAAATGTAAAAGAGGAAAATATGGTTGTATTTGAAAATGATAAAACATATGCACTAGGAGATATTAAGATAAGACCGTTTTCAATACCACACGATTCAGAGGATGCAGTAGGATATAATATTTACTCTGAAAACCAAAAGATGTCTATAGCTACTGATATAGGATATGTAACTGAAAACATAAGAAGGAATTTAAAAAATTCAAAGCTTGTAGTATTAGAATCTAATTACGATCCTAATATGCTTATGATGGGAAGTTATTCCTATTCTCTTAAGAAAAGAGTAATGTCTGAAGGTGGACATTTATCTAATGAGGAGGCTGCCAGCTTTTGTACGGAATTAGTAGATGGTGGAACAGAGACTATTTTATTAGCACATTTGAGTAAGGAAAATAATTTTCCAGAGCTTGCTTATGCAACTTCAAAAAATGTGCTTACTAATAATCAGATGATAGTTGGACAAGATTTGATGTTAGATGTACTTTCTAGAGAGAGAGTCTCAAAAGTTTATGAACTGTAGGAAATGAAGCTATAGGTAAAAATATTGACTTAACATATAAATACTAATACACTCATTTTAAGTGAGTTACAAATAATAAGTAAATACAGGGGGAATGAAAATGTTATATTTTGAAAATGATTATTCTGAAGGGGCACATGGAAAAGTTTTAGAAGCATTAGTAAAAACAAATTACGAAAAGCTTTCTGGATATGGAACTGATGATTACTGTGAAAAAGCTAAAGAAAAGATCAAAGCAGCTTGTAAATGTGATGATGCAGAAGTTTACCTTTTAGTAGGAGGAACACAAACTAACCAATTGATAATTGATACAACTTTAAATCCATATGAAGGTGTAGTAGCTGTTGAAACAGGACATGTAGGTGTACACGAAGCAGGCGCTATTGAATATACAGGTCACAAGGTTTTAACTGTTCCGGCACACGATGGA
The DNA here is from genome assembly GCF_034113885.1 of Intestinibacter sp. GTDB lineage: Bacteria > Bacillota > Clostridia > Peptostreptococcales > Peptostreptococcaceae > Intestinibacter. The sequence continues at coordinate 2,943 of NZ_JAXEWM010000040.1, read as the reverse complement.
AAAATGGATGCAGGAGAATTAAACGATTACTTAGAAACATTTTATAATGATGGCAACCATGAGCACATGGTATTCCCAGGCATGGTTTACATTTCTCATCCAACAGAATATGGAACTTTATACACAAAGGATGAATTAGAAAAAATATCTAAGGTATGTAATCAATACAAAATACCGCTATATCTAGACGGAGCTAGATTAGGCTACGGCGTTATGTCAAAGGATACAGATGTAGACTTACCTACTGTAGCAAAATACTGTGATATATTCTATATTGGAGGAACTAAGGTAGGGGCATTATGTGGAGAAGCTGTAGTATTTACAAAGAACAATATGCCTAAGCATTTTACAACTCAAGTAAAACAACACGGTGCATTACTTGCAAAGGGAAGATTACTAGGAGTTCAATTTGATGCATTATTTACAGACGATCTTTATCTTGAAATAAGCAAAAATGCTATTGAAATGGCTGAGCTTTTGAAAAAGGGACTAGCCGAAAAGGGATATAGATTCTATTTAGATTCACCAACGAACCAACAATTTATTATATTGGAAAATAATCAAATGGAAGAGATAGCTAAGAATGTTAGATTCAGCTTCTGGGAAAAATACGATGATACTCATACAGTAGTGAGATTTGCTACAAGCTGGGCTACATCTAAGGAAGATGTTGAAGCTTTAATTGATTTATTATAAATTAATAATCCCTTCGTATACAGTAACATTTTAGTTATCGTATATGAAGGGATATTATATTTGGGATAGAAGAGTTTTAAATATAAATTATATCTACACCAGCAGAACTAAGGTTTCCGACTAATACTAAGGTATTTTCTGTAGTTCCTATATGTTTATTTTAAAGTTTGTATTTTACTTGATATATATTATCTATCGTGTGGGCACTTATACTTGATTCCTCTGTTTCGAAAAATAATATTTCTGATAGAGGAATATAGTATTCCGAATTATTTTTGTAAAATATTATTTGAGCTTTTTTAGATAATATATCAGTAAGAGCTTTTTGAATATTAGACACATCATCGTTTAATTGTTTACATCTGATGATTACCTCATCTTCTTGTATTTCTTTATCTACTTCGATTCGTATTTTCATATCTTCACTCCCCATATTATTAATTATATGGAATGAAGATTCTTTGTAAATAAGATACAGGTAAGTGGCAATTTTAGAGGTGTAAGAGGTAAATTTTTATATCTTAGTTGCATATTAAATTTATGTATTATCCAAATAAAATATAGTTATCCACCGTTTTTTTAGTTATCCACTGTGGATATGTGGATAACTTATGTGAATTTTTATTTCTTTCTGATTATTTTAATAAATGACATATTTAAAAATATATACAAATCAAATTAGGTATAATATAATCATAGAGGATTTTAATATTAAAAAGAGATAGGAGGAAGTACTGCTTTTTTAGTGGAAGGAATTATATGAGAATAAATATAGTATGCGTCGGAAAAATTAAGGAAAAATATTTGAAATTAGGCATAGATGAATTTAAAAAGAGATTATCCAAATACTGCAAGCTGGATATAATAGAGCTAGATGATGAAAAGGCTCCAGAAAATCTCAGTGATAAAGAAATGGAAATGATAAAGGATAAGGAAGGGAAGAAGATACTAGCTAAGATCAAGGATACTAGCTATGTTATAGCACTTGCGATTGACGGTAAGAGTTTATCTTCTGAAGAGTTAGCTGATACTATTAATAAGCTGGGGATAAGGGGGATTAGTAATATAACCTTTGTAATAGGTGGATCTTTGGGACTTTCTGATGAAGTTTTAAGTAGAGCGGATTATAAGCTATCTTTTTCTAAAATGACATTTCCACATCAATTGATGAGATTGATTTTATTGGAGCAGATTTATAGAAGTTATAGAATAAATAATGGAGAACCGTATCACAAGTAAGTGCGAACTTTACCAAAATTGGATATATAAATGAAAGGTAGGTCTGCTTTAATTCTGCAATGAAACTCACAAAAATCTAAAATTTGAATTTTTGTAGGTTATTGTAGTTTTATTCATAGGTTCTTCGTTTTTCACCTATTTCAGCAAATTAGAATTTGTTTTTTCTAATCTATAGTATTGAAAGAAATTGTAAAACATTCCACAAATATATTTTTTATATTCATTTCAGATTTAGGTTAAAGTTAGTAGTTATTCTTTTGTGTATATAAGTTATTTGAAGTAATAAAGTTTCAATTGAATTTGGATAAATATGAATATAAAAGTATTGAAAAAAAATAAAAGTTTATATATAATGTAATTATACTAAAATATAAACATGAAAAATATAAATGTAAAGGAGATGTAAATATGCGCAAATAGGTAGTTTTTAACTAAACTAACTGAATAAGGATTATTTTAAAAAGTATATGAAAAAAATCTTGGATAACTCAAGGTTTATTTGTGGTAGAAACAATTATTAATAATATTGATATTACCATGTCTATTTGTGTACTCTAAAAATAATCAGTATTATAATGAGCATATTACATCTTTATTTGAAGAATAGGAAAACTGTGTTCTAAACACGGTATTTTTATGCCTATTTTTACTATATTTATAGATATGATATAAGACTTTAATTTGCATAGCTTAATCATAAGTTATATAAATTAAAGTTGTATATTTCATGTTTATATTTAGGTTATATAATTATGAGGCTGTAAGTGAATTATGTTCACTTACAGCTTTTTTTATTTAAGGAGATTATTTTGATGATTTATATATTTAAATATGAAGATTATGAAAAACAAATAAATTTTTTTAAAAATACTAGGATGGTGATTATTAATGGTTAATAAACTTTCAGCATATAAAACTTATTTATTATTTTCAGCTATTACAGCAATGTGTTTTTCACTAGTAGCTACAGTTATGATAGTGTATCACATTGAAACGGTGCATTTAAAT
>NZ_JAXEWM010000039.1:0-9127 GCF_034113885.1 Intestinibacter sp. | reverse complement strand
TCTGCTGTTTTAATTAAATAATGAATGTTCGAGGCTGGAGTTTTAAATTCCAGTCTTTGTTTTTTGTTAGTGAAAAATATGATATCTATTGAACGAGTTTTGGTATAACTACAAATCGATTTAAAGCGATATAATATAAGTATAGAAAATAAAGTTAGATCTAATTAAATGACGATAGCTATCTCTAAAAAATAAATAAAGGAGATATGTATATGAAAAACAATGTAAATATAATTAATGTAGTTAAATTTGCGGGAGCCTATGTTGCATTTGTAATAGGATCTGGATTCGCAACAGGGCAAGAAATACTTCAATTTTTTACATCTAATGGAATATGGAGTATAGGATCGATTTTAATAAGTATGGCGATGTTTTCTTTTTTCGCATCTGTAGTTATAGGAAGTGGATATGAATATAGAGACGACGATAACTTCAAACCATATCAACATTTTTGTGGAAAATATTTAGGAAAAATATATGACATAATAACACCAATTTGTTTATTCTTAATATTAGTAGTTATGGTATCAGGAGCAGGTGCTACACTTAATGAGTATTATGGATTAAATGTTCAAATGGGTTCAGCGATTATGGTGGCATTAGTACTAGTTGCATTTTTATTTGGACTTGATAATTTAATAAATATAGTAGGACTTTTAGGACCAGCTATATTGGCGTTTGCAATAGCTGTGGGAGTTGTAATTTTATTTAGAAATGGTGCAAATATTTCAGATGCAACAGCACAAATTCAAAATTTAAATATGACAAAAACATCAGATAGCTGGATAGTTAATGGAATTTTATATGCAGCATATAACTCAGCACTAGGAGTTGCATTTGTGTCTTCAATAGGAAAGGGTGCAAGCAGCAAAAAAGAAGCTATGCTAGGTGGAGTAGTTGGTGGAGTATCTTTAATGGCTGCAGTATTAGTTATGAATTTAGCACTTTTATCAAAGGTAACTGATGTATATGATTTAGCGATACCTACATTGTATTTCGCAAAATCAATATCACCTGTATTAGGTGCAATATTCTCTGTAATATTATTATGTGGAATATTTTCAACAGCAGCTCCTATGTTCTGGACTGTTACAGATACATTTTCAAATGTATTATTTAAAAACGATAAATTTAAAACAAAAATAATAGCATTTTTAATAGCAGCAGTAGCATTTGTAGGAGGAGTATTGCCATTTGGAACTCTAGTAAATGTAATATATCCATATACAGGATATTTGGGAATAGTATTATTTATATGTGTAGTATTTAAATGCATAAAAACTAAAAAACAAGAGGATACACAAGATTATAAGAAAGCAAGCTAAAATTCTTTAAGATAAGTAAATTTATTAATTAATAAAAAATCTAGGTATGATGTAGAAAAATTATTTCTATAGCATGCCTAGATTTTTTTGTTGACTCTGACATTGTGATAGGCTTTACAATATAAATAAGCTCAATAAAGCATGCATGTAAAAAGGGAGTGATTAGATGTTTAGAATAGGTGAGTTTTCAAAGCTTTCACAGGTCAGTGTTAGGATGCTCAGACATTATGACAAGATAGATTTACTAGTTCCAGAAAAGATAGATGAGTTTACAGGGTATAGATATTATTCTGTAATGCAGCTTATCACAATAAATAGAATCCAAGAATTGAAGAGAATGGGACTTAGTTTAAATACAATTAAAGAAATATTGAAAAATTACTCAGATGATCAGAGTCTAAAAAATTATCTGAAATTGAAAAAGTCTGAGATAGAAGAAAATATGAAAGAAATGCAAAATCAGATTTGTATGATTGAAAACTCTATAAAACGATTAGAGGAGGAGTCAATTATGAAATACAATGTAAACGTTAAAGATATGCCAGCGAGAAAAGTAGCAAGTCTTAGAATGGTTATACCAAGTTATCCAGAAGAAGGAAAGCTTTGGGTTATGCTTAGATCAGAAATAGCACCACAAAACCCTAAATTTGTTAGTCAAAGCTATAGAACTGCTATATACCACGATAAAGAATACAAAGAGGATAATCCAGATGTAGAAATTCAAATGGCAGTAGAAGGTGATTATAAAGATACTGAAAACGTGAAATTTGTGGATATAGATGCTATGAAGGTCGCTTCTGTTATGATGAAGGGTGGATATGAACAAATAGGTGAAGTAAATGCTACTGTTGTAAATTGGATAGAAAATAGCAACTACGAATTTGCTGGAGAGATGTTTAGTATATATCATGTAGGCCCTGCTGAAACTGATAAGGATGAAGAGTTAGTTACTGAGATTTGTTTTCCTATTAAGGAAAGATAAGTCTTAATATGATAGAGGGATATCAAGCATTAGATATTTAAATTACTTTGTTATTAAAATTCCAATTTGTATAGAAGTTTTATGAATGATATTAATATAATATGTTAATACTAAAATATGGATATCTTAAAATATAAGATATCCATATTTTTTAGTTTCATCTTAAAATTACGTACGTAACTATAAACTTTAATTTATCAACCTATTTTAAATCGGCATAAAGTTATTTTGCAATTTTTATACTTTCATTCGAAGTTCCTGGATTTTTTTGAATAACTGTATAAAATAATGTTTTGTGTTCAACTATATCTTCGCTATAAGATTTTTCATAACTAAATCTAGGAACCTGTTGGAATTGTGAAACTGCAATATAATCTGAAACAGTGAAAATTCCAAATAATACAATGACACATCCAACAACACTCAATATTCGTGAGATTCTTTTTACTAGCACAGACTTAATTCTGAAGTAAATTCCTACGGTTAATATAGCTCCACCAATAATTGCATAAATACTTCCCCAACTACTTTCATTAGGAAATATTGCTAAAGCAGAAATTTTTTTTCTGGGTGAACTTGAGATAATTAATATATTTTTCATTCCTTAATCCTCAAAAATTTCTTATTTTAAAATTATTTTTAATAGCAGAGTAATTATTATCAGATATATTAACACAATGGGAATTGTATAATACTATATATAAGTGCTCCATTTAAATTTATATATCGAAAACTTGATTATCTTTAGAAATTTCAATTACTCTATCTTTGTAATCTTTTGCATATTCAGATGATTTAAAAGTCTTACAAAGTGAAAAATCACCCCACATATGCATTGGAAAAGCTACCTTTGTATTAGTGTTTTCCATGAAGTAATTAAATCCTAAGTAGTAGAAATCTCCTTGTCTAGGATCTAGAGGAACAAATGCAAGATCGATATCTAAGCCTTTGATTTTATCGATGCCGTCTTTGAATTTATTTTCAGCGTATTTATTTTCTTCATTAGAGTTTTCTCCCTCCCAGTGCCACCAGTTTAAGTCACCAGCATGGTAGATTACTTTGCCTTCGATTTCTATTAAAAAAGCAACGCCGATATCACTAGATTCTAAGGTTTTAATTTTCATATCGTCTATTGAAATATTTTCATCGAAGTTTACAATTACAGAGTTTTTTGCAGCTTTGATGTATTTTGATCTGTGGCGTTTAATATCCTTAGACAATATGTATGTCACATCGGGATGTACGTTTTGAATATCGAAAATACATTTGTCAAAATGGTCTTCGTGAAAATGGCTGGCGAATACGTATAGTTTTTTATTTGTATCGAATTTAGGTAGTTCGCCTTTGAAATAGTCAAAAAGTAATATTGAATTTTCTAGTTCCACGCAGAAGCTGCTGTGGTGAATATATGTTATTTTCATAGTAGATTCCTTTCTTTTATTTAAATTATTTACATAGATGTTCGGTAAATCCGAGCTGTACTAATTTTTCGTAAGCCTGCCAAACATAATCAGGGATTTCCTGTTCGATTTGAAACCCCAGCTTGCTGTAGAGTTTAATCCTCTGCAAATCTCCAACCATAATGCTTATAAAATCATGGCAGGAGATATCTAACGATTTATCAGAGTAAAATTTTAAATAATCTTCGTAGCTGTAATCTGGAGAGGTTATTTTAAATTCAATTTCTCGCCATTGCTTTTTCAACGTAGCAAAGGTTCTCCTTTCGCGATAGGGTTTATCTACAATTATAAAATTTTTAGGATAAATACTGCGCTCTGATAATAATTTTTTAGTAAAGGCGATATTTTCTCCAGTGTTAGAGGCTTGGTTTTCTATTAATATATTTTCATTTGGGACGCCTAGCTTTGTAGCTATTTCTGTAAATTTTTCTGATTCTGTTGTATTCCAAATCTCTTGAGTAATTCGACCAAAGCCTCCTGTGAAAATAATCAAGTGTGAAAATCCATTTAAATACAACTCAGCTGCTTTTTTAGCTACATTTATATCATGGCTGCCAAAGGCAAGAATAGCATCGGATTTATCTATTTCTTGGTTTAGTTTATGGTAATTCCACAATACTTCAGCATATTGGTGGCAATTTTCTCTTTTCATAATTACACTTAATCACCTCTATTATTGATTATTGCGCTCAATTTTATCCTTTAAAATTTCTAAGTATTCCTCAGCAATAGGTGTCAAAGGCTTATCAGCTCTAGATATCCATCCGATTTCACAGTTTAAATCGTGGTGATCTAGCTTTATAAATTTTAAATCATTATAAAAAGCATCAGAGCTATGATCCTTTGAGTTAAATACTTCTATTGCGAAACCATCTGTTTTAGCTAATAGATTAATTAAACATTCAGAAGAACCAACTCTTACATCAGGTTTTTTATTGCAATTTGATATAGACAAATTATTCCAAGCTGGATCAGTTTTAGCATCGAAATATGTACAATATGAAAAATTGTTTAGCTCAGCAAATGTAATACTTTTTTTATTAGAATTATAATAAGGGTTTTGAGGTCCAATTACAATGTATAAATCCTTATCAGTAAATTTTTGATATTCCAACCCGTGAGATTCCATGAGCTTCATATACATATGGTATGCATCGGATAAAATCATTATAATTCCAATATCTGAAATTCCAGCCTCGACATTCGAGATTATCTCTAATGTAAATGCTTCGTCGATGGAAAATTTAATATTATCATCGCTGTATTTATTGTAAATTTCAATAAAAGCTTCATTTGCCACAGGGTTAAACATATTGGAAACGCTTAAAGAGCCTGTTGACTTAGATAATTTTAAAGAAAGCGATTGCATAAATTCTATTTCGCTACATACTGATTTTGCATGATTGTAAAATTCAGTACCAAAATCAGTTAGATAAACACCTTTTGAAGTACGATTAAAAATTTTACTTCCCAATTCCTGTTCAAGGCTTCTAATAGAAGAGCTTAATGTAGATTGAGCTATGTATAGGTTTTGTGCAGCTTTATTTATAGAGCTATGCTTTGCTATTTCTAGTACATATTGTAGCTGTTCAATTTTCATCGCCTTTCTCCTCCTGTCAGTATATTTATAATGATTATATGATAACAAAATATCGTAACTTTGTTAATGAAAAATACGATACCTATTCAACGTTTTTTCATATAACTACAGATATGTTTGAAGGTATATAATGTAAGTATAGAAAACAAAACAAATAAATAATTTTTTAATATAAATAATTTTCATTAAAGTTATTAATAAACATAATACTTAGTTAATGTAATTAAGTAAGATAATTTTTCTATATGAACCCTATAAACCCAAAGCCGAAATATACTCCCTTTACAGCATATGTCAAGGGAGTATATTCGTTTTCAAAAAAGAAACAAATTTGAAAACAAAACACAAAACAACTAACAACTTTGTAATAAGTTTTAAATTGTCATTGTAATAAAATTGTTACTCTTTTCTCAAAAAAACTTACTATAATATACCTAAAATAATAATTACCAGGGGGGTAGAAATATGATTAAGTTTATAATAATAGGGATAATTGTAGTTTTAGTGGTACTAATAATATCACTTGGATATGTAAAAGCTCCACCAGATCAAGCTTTTATAATATCAGGACTTAGAAGAAAGGTAGTAATAGGAAAAGCCGCAATAAAAGTGCCTTTCTTAGAGAGAAAAGACTTTGTAAATTTAAAATTGATACCAATTGATGTAAAAACATCAAATGCTGTTCCAACTAGAGATTACATCAATATAAACATCGATGCAGCAGTAAACATCAAGGTTTCTTCAGAAAAAGACAAATTAGAGCTTGCAGCACAAAACTTCTTAAATATGAGTACAACTCAAATAGCAGAAATTGCTAGAGAAGTTCTAGAAGGTAATATGAGAGAAATTGTCGGGAAAATGGGACTTGAAGAAATGGTAGGAGATAGACAAAAATTTGCAGAGCTTGTAAAAGAAAATGCAGAGCCAGACTTAGCTGGCATGGGTCTTGATATCGTCAGCTTCAATGTACAAAATTTCTTCGACAACAACAATGTTATTGAAAATTTAGGTATAGACAACATAGTTAGAATCAAAAAAGGTGCAGCTATTGCAAAGGCTCAATCTGAAAAGGATATAGCACAAGCAGAGGCAGAGGCTAAGAAGGACACAGTAATAGCACAAGCAGAAGCAGAAAAGACTTCAAAGGAAATCCAAATAAGAACTGCTACTGAAATAGCTCAAAAGGAAAACGAGCTTTCAATCAGAAGATCTGAATTAAAGCAAGAAGCAGATACGAAAAAGGCCGTAGCCGATGCAGCCTACGAAATACAAAAGCAAGAACAAAGAAAAACTATAGAAATAGCAACAGCAAACGCGACTTTAGCAGCACAAGAAAAGGAAATTTCACTACAAGAACAAAAAGCTGCTATAGCTGAAAAATTACTTGATGCCCAAGTTAAGAAACAAGCAGAAGCAGATAGATTTGCAAAACAACAACAAGCAGATGCTAGATTATACGAAAGACAACGTCAAGCAGAGGCTGAAGCATTTGAAAAGATAAAACAAGCAGAAGCACAAAAGGTATTTGCAGAAGCAGACAAATATGCAAAAGAACAAGAGGCCGAAGCAGTTAAATACAAAGCATTAGCAGAAGCCGAAGCAATCAGAGCAAAAGGGGATGCAGAAGCCGAAGCAATTAGAGCAAAAGGCATAGCAGAAGCACAAGGTATCGAAAAGAAAGCTGAAGCCATGGCAAAAATGGAAAAAGCAGCTGTTATGGAAATGTACTTCAAGGCATTACCAGACGTTGTAAGAGCTGCCAGTGCACCACTTGCTAATGTCGACAAGATCACAATGTACGGCGATGGCAACAATACTAAATTAGTCAAGGATATTATGGCTACAGTAACTCAAGTTACAGACGGACTTAAAGAATCTACAGGAATAGATTTAAACGATGTACTTGCAAGTTTCACTGGAACTAAGATAGCTATGAATTCTTTGAATAATAGAGAAGCAAATGTAGATAATAATATTATTGAATCAGTAGCTGAAGATAATAATGATGAGGCTACAACAGAAGCTAGTGATTTATAGTACGGAAAATTGATACTTTGAGTGAGGCAGAGTATTAGCTTAAGATAGAAAGGGGAGTATATCGAGATAGATATAAATCTATTTTGATAGCTCCCTTTTTATAATGCATAGAAAAATTCATAATCAGTACTTAATTCTATGATAAATTAGCAAGGATGTGTAAAATATAATAATCGAAGTGGGTGAAAAACAAAATGAATACATTAATTACATGTTTAATAGGTGGATTAGGTGCAGGTATAGGCACAGGTTTAGCTGGGCTTAGTGCAGCAGCAGTTATATCACCTATGCTGATTACATTTTTAGGTATGCCTGCATATCAAGCTGTGGGGATCGCCCTAGCATCAGATGTACTTGCAAGTGCTGTATCGGCTTATACTTATGGAAAAAACAAAAATCTAGATATCAAAAACGGAATTATAATGATGATAACAGTTTTAATATTTACCATGGTAGGTAGCTATATATCTAGTTTAGTTCCTAATAAGCTTATGGGAAGCTTTTCTGTCTATATGACGTTTTTAGTAGGTATTAAATTTATAGTAAAACCAGTTATGACTACTAAAGATGCTATGGAAGAAAAATCAGCCAAGACAAAAGCAATACAATCTGTATTGTGTGGAACAATGATTGGATTTATCTGTGGATTTGTGGGAGCTGGTGGAGGTATGATGCTTCTACTTATTTTAACAAGTGTGTTAGGATATGAACTGAAAACTGCAGTAGGAACAAGTGTATTTATAATGGCATTTACTGCATTTACAGGAGCTTCATCACATTTTATGATAGGTGGAATACCAGATTTAAAAGTGCTTTTACTTTGCATAGCATTTACTTTCATAGGAGCACAGGTATCAGCAAAATTTGCCAATAAATCATCTGAAAAAGTTTTAAACAGAGCTCTTGGAATTGTATTAACTGCAATCGGTGGAATGATGATTATCATGAATATGATAGCATAGTTTTGGTGAGAATTTAAAAAATACTCCTTTCTGGTATTGAGTTTATATTTTTATCATTACCATAAAGGAGTATTTATTTTATCATAAGCACAAATTATTTTAAGTTGTCTAGAAAGCAAGCTCTTCAGTAAAGTTAAATTCTTCTTTAAATTTATCCTTAAATATACTAAATTTTAGTAGTTTCCATATTATATCATATAAAAAATTATATTGCTTGAAAAAATGGAAATAAATATAACAATATTATATAATTATAATGTATATTGGAAAATATTATTAGATAGGGGGAACGGCATGAGCAATATAAAAGCAAATAGAACCTTTACAATTTGGAGAAAATATGGCTGGTTACTTACTATTATTATTGCATTTGGAGGATTATATGAACACAAATTAGGATTAATAGTACCTTTTTTTGTTATGCTAGGACTTATGATTACATCTTTATTTAATGGAAGATTTTGGTGCGGAAATGTATGCCCACATGGAAGCTTATACGATAGTGTTTTATTAAGATTCTCTAAAAATGAAGACATACCTAAATCCTTAAGAAACAAGGGTGTTATAATAGCAATATTTATTTTATTTGCAATTGTATTGGGAACAAGAGTATATAAAGTATTTAGCAATTTTTCTGGGTTGGATTTGTTAGATAAATTTGGTTTTATATTTGTTACTACTTATCTTGTAGTATTGTTAGTCAGTACACCTTTGGCATTATTTATAGCACCTAGAACCTGGTGTCAATTTTGCCCAATGGG
>NZ_JAXEWM010000038.1:0-4990 GCF_034113885.1 Intestinibacter sp. | reverse complement strand
AAAAATTATTTGTAAAATTAGGTCAAAACACAGGTATATCAAAAAATACAAATAAAAAATTAACTATACTAGATAAGGACAAATGCATTAAATGTAAAAAATGTGCAAAGGTATGTCCTATGCAGCTACAGCCTTATCTAGAATTTAATGAACAAAATCAATTTGACAATGAAAACTGTATAAAATGTAATACTTGTGTCAATAATTGTCCTAAAAAAATACTTACAATAAAGAGCTTGAAGGGGGAAAGATAATGAGAAAAATATACATTAATGGTACTGTTTACACAGTAACTAATGGGAATGCAGAGGCTTTTGTTGAAGAAAATGGTAAATTTATATATGTTGGTAGCACTGAAGAAGCACTTACATATAAGGAAGCAGATAGTGAAGTAATCGATTTAGCTGGAAAATTTGTAACAGCTGGATTTAACGATTCACATACACATGTTTTAGAAATTGGTGACTTCCTTCAAATGGTACAACTATCTAAATGTACTGGTTCTATAGAAGAAATGAAGGAAGGAATTAGACAATTCATAGCAGAAAGAGATTTTAAAGAAAATGAATGGGTTAGAGGTAGAGGATGGAATAATGACTTTTTTGCAGATGAAAATAGATTCCCAACTAGATACGATTTAGATGAAGTATCTACTACTCAACCAATATGCATAATCCGTGCATGTGGTCACGTTTGTATTGTAAACTCTAAAGGTCTAGAATTAATCGGTATAACTAAGGATTCACCACAGGTAGAAGGTGGACAATTTGATGTAGATGAAAACGGAGAACCTCTAGGAATATTCAGAGAAAATGCACTTGAACTTGTATATAGTAAAGCGCTTAATCCAGATAAAGAAGGATTAAAAACAATGCTAGAGGATGCTTGTAAATTCTTAAATACATTCGGTGTGACATCAGCACAAACAGACGATTTTATTGCATTTCCAGGGGTGGATTATGAAGTATTAATATCTGCATTTAAGGAACTTGAACAAGAAGGTAAATTAACAGTAAAAATCAACGAACAATCTCAATTAGTAAATATGGAATTACTAAAAGGGTTCATAGAAAAAGGATATAAAACAGGCGTAGGTACAGACCACTTCAAAATAGGACCATTAAAATTATTAGCAGATGGATCTCTAGGAGCTAGAACTGCATCTTTATGTGAACCTTATGAAGATGACAAGAGCACTTGTGGTATACCAATATACACTCAAGAACAATTCGATGAAATGATAGAATACGCTCACAAAAATGGAATGCATGTAGTAGTTCACTGTATAGGTGACAAGCCAATGTACATGGTAATCGAAGCTATAGAAAAAGCTCTTAAAAAATACCCTAAAGAAGACCATCGTCACGGTATAGTTCACTGTCAAATAACTACAAGAGAGCTACTAGACAAATTTAGAGACCTTAAATTACACGCATACATACAAACTATATTCCTAGACTACGATATAACTATAGTAGAAGACAGAATAGGAAAAGAAAGAGCAAAATATACATATAACTTCAAAACAATGCTAGATGAAGGCGTAATAGCAAGTAATGGTTCTGACTCTCCAGTTGAATTACCAGATGTAATGAAGGGTATCCAATGTGCTGTTACTAGAAAGAGCTTAGACGGTAAATACGGACCATTCTTACCAGAACAAGCATTAAGCGTTGAAGAAGCAATTAAAACTTATACTATATTAGGTGCTTATGGTTCATTTGAAGAAGATGTCAAAGGAAGCATAGAAGCTGGTAAGGTTGCAGACTTTGTTGTTCTTGGACAAAATCCATTTGATGTAGATCCAAGTACATTAAAAGATGTACCTGTACTTGCTACTTACCTTGATGGTGAATGTGTATTTACAAAATAGTAAAAAATATTTTCAAAGTCCTTTAAAAGAGTTCAATTATTTACCATCAATTTTTTTGAATTTATATATCATATAATTCAATTTTATTAATTTCATAAATTGTAGTATTATTATATTAATAGGAAATAATTTACAATAAAAAGTGAACTACTATTTCCTACACATAATTTGCATGCAATATTATCAAAATATTTTTTATTAGAGAGGTGTATATATGAAGGATTTAAAGGATGTTTGTAAAATTGCATTAGTTCAAGCTGCACCAGTTATGTTTGACAAAAAATTAGGTGTTGAAAAAACAGTAAAGCTTATCGAAGAAGCTGCAGAAAAAAACGTTGATTTAATAGTATTTCCAGAATTATTTATTCCAGGGTATCCATATGGAATGACTTATGGATTTACAGTTGGAAGCAGAAATGAAAAAGGTCGTGAAGACTGGAAGGTTTACTACGACAATTCTATAGTAATACCAGGCGAAGAAACTGATATATTAGGTAAAGCCGCAAAGGCTGCACATGCATATGTCAGCATAGGTGTTTCTGAACGCGATTTAACTACAGGAACACTTTATAATTCAAATATATTCTTCTCACCAGAAGGAGAATTAGTAGGTGTACATAGAAAACTTAAACCAACTGGCTCAGAACGTGTTGTCTGGGGAGATGCAAATAAGGGATACTTCCCTGTTGTAGATACTCCTTGGGGTAACATGGGAAGCTTAATCTGCTGGGAAAGCTACATGCCACTAGCTAGAGTTGCGCTTTACGACAAAGGAGTTACTCTTTATATTTCTCCAAATACTAACGACAACCCAGAGTGGCAAGCGACTATACAACATATAGCTATAGAAGGTCATTGCTATTTCATAAATTCTGATATGTACTTCACAAAGGATATGTATCCAAAGGATTTAAATTGCCAAGATGAAATAGATAAATTATCTGACATAGTTTGTCGTGGTGGTAGCTGTATAATAGATCCATATGGACATTACGTTACAGAGCCTGTATGGGACAAAGAAGAAATTATCTATGCAGACTTAGATATGCAAAAGGTTCCTATGAGTCGTATGGAATTAGATGCTTGTGGACATTATGCTAGACCTGATGTGCTAGAGCTTATAGTTCATGAAAAATAATTTATTAGTAGAATTTTAAAGTTTAGCTACGATAGCTAACTTTGTGATCGATAAAAAAATACTCATATATAAGTAAATTTAATGCTTATGTATGAGTATTTTTTTATTGCTTATTTGCCAAGGAATAACTGATTTTGTTTTCTAGAACTACAGCTTTTTTTCAAAGCTTGAGCTGATACAAAAGTTAAAATCTTGTTGTTTACTCTAGAATGGTTAGGGCAAACAGATATACAATGCATACAAGCAATACATTTAGTTTTGTCGACTGTACGAGGGTTATCTTTTGGGATTGCCTTTACAGGACATTCAGCTGCACAAATACCACAATTTGTACATGTATTATTTGCTTTAGGAGCTAGTGGAACTCCACCATATTTTTTGTAAGGATGGTTTCCTTTTACAAGAGGCGTATCTTTTACACCAGATTGAATTTTTTGTTGAATTTGTTTTGCAAAATCTTTTAATTCTTCTATATCCTTATCATCTGGACGATTTGTAGCAAATTGACGGCATATAGAATGTTCAGCAATCGCTGCAATACCTGCTATACAACAAAAATCAAGATTTTCTAGAGCATCCTTTAATTCAAGTAAAGTATCATCGTAATCGCGATTACCGTATACAGCTATGAAGATTGTCTTAGTGTGGTTTCCTTTTAATTGCTGCATACGTTCAATAGCAAGAGCTGGTACACGACCGCCGAAAGATGGAACAGCGACAATACAAATATCATCTTCATTGAAAGCACATTTATATGGTTTATCCTGAGAAAATAAATCTAGTGTTTCTTTTTCACATGACCACATATCACTTACCGCATCAATTACTTTTTTTGTTCCTCCAGTTGGACTAAAATAAATTTTATAAAGTTTCATTTCGAATACCCCCTCAATAATATAATATTAGATGTAACTTTAAAATTTACATCTAATATTATATACTTCAAACAGTGTAAAATCAACATTTACATCTTATAAATATAAATGTATAATAAAAAATATAAATTGACTTTATTCATAAATCAGAGAGGACCCAATAATATGCAAATTAGTATGAAATGTTCCGTTGCTATACATTGTTTGATATTTATCAATGAAGCACAAGGAAAGGTAAAAATTACAAGTAAACTGTTATCTCAAAGTACAGGTTGTAATCCTGTTATAATTAGAAATATATTGAGCAAGCTTAAAAAGGCAGGAATTATATCTGTTAAGCAAGGAACGGGAGGGGCTACTTTATGTAAAGAGCCTTCTGAAATAAATATTTTTATGATATACCATGCATTAGAGCCACAAGGACTTAATTCCCTAATTGGTATTCATTCTTGCGAGGAAGGTAAATGTCCTATAGCAAAAAATATAAGAGGGGTACTTGAAGAGCCTTATATGCAGGTACAGAAGGCTGTAGAAGATAGTATGAAATCCATTACGCTTGATACTCTAATTGATAAGTATCATGAATTATCAGAAAAAGGACACGACTATTAAGATGGAGTATTTTAATAGGAGTGTTCTTTTTTTATATAAACTTAAATATGAAGGAACGTGCAATCATTGAAATAAGACTTAAAGACGGGTTTTCAGCATATAAAATAGCAAAGGAACTTAATAGATCAAAAAGTACTATCTTAAACGAAATCAAACGTGGTACAACTACTCAAATAAAGCAAGGCAAACCAGTTGAAATAGCTGATTATGATTTTAATCAGATAGCAGCAGTTGAGGAATGGATGAATACACTTCCTAGGAAAATACTTGGATATGATACTCCAGAGCAGTTATTTGAAGAAGAAGATTCAAAGCTACGCTTATGTGGTTATTGTTAAATTGATTTCAGGTGTATTTTTACTATCACAGAAAAAATAGTTCAATTTGATATTGCAATTTACGAAAAAGGAATGTATTTACAGAAAAAGTTATGCTACAATTGAGGAAAATAAGATGAAGTGTTTAATTTACAAAGTGCTCAACTAAAGGGGG
>NZ_JAXEWM010000037.1:0-7311 GCF_034113885.1 Intestinibacter sp. | reverse complement strand
TTTACCTTTTCACCTTTTATTAACTTTACACTTTCTGTTCTAGATAAATTGTAAACGCCACTTATAATCGAATCTACCCTTAAAGATGAAACTGTAAAAGATATTTCCTTGAAATTAAATTCATTTTTGATAATATCTTTTACAGTTATTTCTCTGACATTTACTTTATTTCTAGAGACCTTCTCTAAGTTAATAATTATAAAATCACATATATCTTCACTTACAATTACTTGACAGAAGTTATCATGTATTAGTATATCTCCAATTTTTTCTCGTTTTATACCTAAATGTAGCAAAGCTCCCAAATAATCTCTATGAGAAATGCTCTTAAATTTAAAATTTCCTTCAATCTGTATTGCTTTTAAACTACCTGTTACTTCTTCCTCTTCAATATAATACGGAAAAATATATATTATTTGCCTTTCTGATCCTTCATATCCACCATCTACTTTATATTTTAAATCTCCCTCTGAGTTCAAAATATCTATTGCATTTTTAACTTCAAAGGGATTTAAAAATTCTGTAGTCTTTACATCGTAATTTTTCAAGCAACTATTTGCTTTGTCTATTACCTTGTACATTTTGTTTTTGAGTTCTATATCTTTAATATGTGCTGTAAGTCTTAATTTATCCATTTCTACCAGAATATAATATATACTAAATTTTTCATTAATCCTATTAATAAAATAGCCACCACTGGTGAGAAATCAATAGGAAGTGACACATATCTATATAAAACCTGTCTTATAGGCTCCTCAATCGGATCTGTAACCATACTTAAAACCTCATAAAGCTTACTCATCCTAATTGATGGTATCCAACTCAATAAACATTGTATAAGTATGATGAATGATATTAAATCTAGTAATTTTATCAGCGATATTGCCAATATATACATATTATTTCTCCTTTATTCAATTATTTTTGCCATGGAAAAAAGGCTTTGCTTTCTAATTCCTTTTTCATATTTGCATCTATATCTACATTATTTGGTGCTAATATAAATATTGCCTTTGATACCTTTTGTATAGTTCCTTCGACTACATAAACTGCACCACTCATGAAATAGAATATTGCTTTTCTAGTATCTACGTCTTGAGCTAGTCCTTCTAGATTAACTATAACAGCCTTTTTTTGTTTTAAATGATCAGCTATTACAGTTACATCTTCGTATTTTTTAGGTTCTACTATTACGACTTTCATTTGATTCACTCCATGTAAATTAACAACCTTACTTGTTGCAGTAGTTTTAGTTGAGCTTTTTATTGCACTTATGTCGTTACCTATTTGTTCTTCTTCAGTTTCTTCTAATTCATCTTCTATTTCATCGTCATCATAATAATCTTCTTCTTCTGTCATCCAATGTTTAAATTTAGAAAATAAACCATTTGCCATTATTTCCATCCTCCTTTAAATTTATAATCCTTTTTTTAATATTTTTAATTATATTTTCAAGTACTAAATATAATTTAAGTCCTACATATAAATACTATTTAAACTTATTTATTATAATTTCTTGGACCAAATATTGCTGTTCCTACTCTTACAATAGTAGCACCGTGTTTTATCGCAATATGGTAGTCATGACTCATTCCCATAGATAGAGTATCCATAGAAACATTTTGAAGGCCAAGCGCTTCTATTTCTAAAGATAAATCCTTTAATCCTTTAAATACGCCTTCTATAACCTCTTCATCTTCTACAAATGGTGCCATTGTCATAAGACCTTTAATTCTTATATTTTTATATTTTTCAGATACAATCTTAACAAAATCTACTACATCGTCTTTATAAAGTCCATGTTTAGTTTCTTCCTTAGATATGTTGACTTGAACTAGGCAATCTATAACTCTGTCTATTTTTTCTGCTCTTTTTTGGATTTCCTCACATAGAGGCTCTCTATCTAATGAATGTATCATTGTGACTTTATCAATTATATATTTTACTTTATTAGTTTGCAATGTCCCTATTAAATGCCAATTTACTTTATCTCCTATTACTTCGTACTTTCTAGCTAACTCTTGAGGTTTATTTTCACCTACATCTGTTATACCAGCATTTATAGCTTCAAGTACTGCGTCAGTATCGACTGTTTTTGTAACAGCCATTAAATTGACCTCTTTAGGGTCTCTACCACAATCATTGCATATTGATGCAATTTCATTTCTAATTTTATTTATATTTGCTTCTATACTCATTACTTAAACGTCACCTGCTCACTTTAATATTTTTGTTTATAAAATTTGGATATAATAATATTCTATCATATAAATTCAAATTTTTTTCATCTTTAATTCTATTATAATCCACATATAGATATTTTTCATCTTTATAAAAATTTTTATTTAAACTTACAAATTCAGGCATTTTTGTCTCTTCATTTATTACATAAACACCTAAAATATTATTTTCTTCTACAATAGATTCTATAGGAATTTTAAAACCTTCTATTTTTTTATATATTATATCAAATTCTTTAATTCTTGTATCGTATATTGACATATTTTGTTCCATAATTTTTATTATCGCAGCATTTTTTCCATTCTTTTTATATATATTGTAAACTTTTCCACTAATCTCCTGTTCGTTTATAACAATGTTCACATCTTGATTATTTTTCAAAACATTTTTATCAGTAAATATGTATACATATACTTCATTCGGATTTATTATTCTAAGCAATATATCCGATGATTTAACTTTATGCTTTTCAGATTTTATATCAACAAAATTATTTTCAATAGAATCTATTATATCTTCATCTATATCTTCTTTTTGGCGATCTAGTTTGTCATAATTATCATCGTATTTAAAAGATACAATTCCTGAAATAGGTGATTTATAATCTATAAAATAATTATTTCTTTTACTTTCTAATATTTTAAGTTGCTCTTTTTTATTGAGTATAATATTTGAATTTACGCTGTTTTTTTCTTGCTCTAATTTTTTTATATCATCTTGTAGGGATTTAATTTGACTTGATATTTCATCGTTTTGATTCAATTGATTTACTGTAAGTATAGACTTATCCTTTTGGATTTTTTCTCCAGAACAAACATTATAGCTTACAGTACCTTCTTCATTCGATTTTATAAGATATTCCTCCATTACAACTAGACCTGTTTCTTTTATTTTTAGCGAAATGCATTCATTTTCGAGTACTTTAGTTTTTGTAAAGTAACCAATTGCCCAAATTATAATTTGAACTGATATATACACAATCACTATAAGTATAAATAAATTTGTATATTTTATTTTAATCCTCTTTTTCGCCAAGACTCCACCCCCTAAAATAATCAGCTATATTATTATTTGTTATTAACAATTATTTCTCCTTTAATTTTTATTAAACCTATTGTTAAAATTTTAAATATTATTTTCAAAAAAAATTGCTGTAAAATGATCAAAATCAATTTACAGCATTCTCTGTATTTTATTATATTAATTTTTAAATGAATGTATTGGAGCTGGTATTTTACCACCTCTGTCTATGAAATCTTTAGAAGAATATTTATTAACTTCCATTACAGGAGCTCTACCTAATAGACCTCCAAATTCAACCATTTCACCAACCTTACAGCCTGGAGCTGGTATAACTCTGACTGCAGTTGTCTTGTTATTTATCATACCTATAGCAGCTTCATCGGCTATCATAGCTGCTATTGTCTCAGCTGGTGTATCTCCAGGAACTGCTATCATATCTAGACCAACTGAACATATAGCTGTCATAGCTTCTAATTTTTCTAAGCATAAAGAACCGTTTAAAACTGCATCTATCATTCCTGCATCCTCTGATACTGGTATAAATGCACCACTTAATCCTCCTACACGAGAACAAGCCATAACTCCACCTTTTTTAACAGCGTCGTTAAGTAATGCTAGAGCTGCTGTTGTACCGTATGCACCTACAACTTCAACACCCATTTCTTCAATTATATTTGCAACAGAATCTCCTATTGCTGGTGTTGGAGCTAATGATAAGTCCACTATACCAAAAGGAACGCCTAAACGTTTAGAAGCTTCTTGTCCAACTAATTGTCCCATTCTAGTTACTTTAAATGCTGTATTTTTTATTGTATCTGCTACAACATCAAAAGATTCACCTTTAACCTTTTCAAGTGCTCTTTGAACAACTCCAGGACCACTTACACCTACATTTATAACTGTGTCTGCTTCTCCAACTCCATGGAAAGCACCTGCCATAAATGGATTATCTTCAACAGCATTACAAAATACAACTAATTTAGCACAACCAAATCCCTTTTGTTCTTTTGTTAATTCAGCTGTTTGTTTTACTATTTGTCCCATTTCTTTTATAGCATCCATATTAAGTCCAGATCTCGTAGAACCTACATTAACTGATGCACAGACCTTATTAGTACATGCTAAAGCTTCTGGAATTGATTTTATCAATATTTCATCACCTTTAGTATAACCTTTTTGGCATAAAGCAGAAAATCCACCTATAAAATCTATTCCTAATTCTTCTGCTGCTTTATCTAAAGTTTTTGCAAATTCCACATAGTCTTTATCATCGCAAGCTCCTGCTACTATTGATATAGGTGTTACAGAAACCCTCTTATTTACTATTGGAATTCCAAACTCACTTTCAATTTCTTTACCCACTTTTACTAAATCCTTAGCACAAGTAGTTATTTTTTTGTATATTTTTTCTCTTGCCTTTTCTCCATCAGAATCAATGCAGTCAAGTAGAGATATACCCATTGTTATAGTTCTAATATCTAATTTCTGTTCTTCTATCATGCTGATAGTTTCTAGTATATTTTTAACGTTCATGACTACCCCCTAAATTCTATGCATTTTGTTAAAAATTTCTTCTCTTTGAATTCTAGCTTCTACACCTATAGATTCTCCTCTTTTTACTAGAGCATCCTTAATTTCGTCAAAAGATTTAGAACTTGTACTTAAATCTACCATTACTACCATAGTGAAAAAGTCTTCCATTATAGTTTGTGTTATGTCAATAATATTGACATTTAGTTTAAATAATTCATCAGATATTGCTGCCACTATCCCAACTTTGTCTTTTCCTATTACTGTTAAAAATGCTTTCATTATTTCTCCCCCTTTACGTTGATGATTTAATTCTATTATTATTTACATAAATTGTCAAACATTTATTTATATTTTTTAAAAATAGTTCTTATTTTAAATTATATAGTGTTTTTTATATGTATTGTTTTTATATTGATGTTCGATTTTATATAATTTACTATTTACAAAAAAATAAAAAAGCACCGATAAATTAATTATCAGCGCTCTTTTATTTTTAATTATTTAATTTACTATTTTGTTATTACATCTACACCCATATAAGGTCTTAATACTTCTGGAACTACTACAGAACCATCTTCTTGTTGATAATTTTCAAGTATAGCAGCAAATGCTCTACCTACAGCAAGACCTGAACCATTTAATGTATGACAGTATTCTGCTTTAGCATCTTTACTTCTCTTGAATCTTATTCCAGCACGTCTAGCTTGGAAGTCTTCACAGTTTGAGCAAGAAGATATTTCTACGTATCTATTGTAGCTTGGCATCCATACTTCTAAGTCATATTTGAAAGCAGCAGTGAATCCTAAGTCACCAGTACATATTCTTACAACTCTATATGGTAATCCTAATTTTTGTAGTAAATGTTCTGCATTTGCAGTTAATTTTTCTAATTCATTGTATGATTCTTCTGGTGCACATATTTTAACCATTTCAACTTTGTTGAATTGATGTTGTCTAACTAGACCTCTAGTATCTCTACCTGCAGAACCAGCTTCTGATCTAAAGCATGGAGTATAAGCAGTATAGTTAAGTGGTAATACATCATATGGAAGTATTTCATTTGCATGTATATTAGTTAGAGGTACTTCTGCAGTTGGTATTAAGAAATATCCATTGTCTACTTTGAACATGTCTTCTTCGAATTTTGGTAATTGACCAGTTCCTATAAATGAATTTGCATTTGCCATAAATGGTGGTATAAATTCAGTGTATCCTTGAACTGTTGTATTTTCATCTAAGAAGAAATTATATAATGCTCTTTCTAATTTAGCACCTTTATTTTTATATAAAGTAAATCTTGATCCTGTTATTTTAGCAGCTCTTTCGAAATCTAATATATCTAAATCAGTTCCTATATCCCAGTGAGCTTTGAAATCAAAGTCAAATTTTCTAGGTTCTCCCCATTTTCTTTCTTCTACGTTATCTGCATCAGTTTCTCCTTGAGGAACTTTTGGATTTGGAACATTAGGTATTCTAAGTAATCTATATTTTAATTCATCTTGAACTTTTTTAACTTTTTCATCTTCAACTTTTATTTTATCTGATAATTCTTTAAGTCTAGCTTTATCTGCTGTAACGTCCTTTCCTTCTTTTATAAGTTGAGGTATTTTTTTAGATTCGATGTTCATTTCATTTTTCATTACTTCAACTTCTTTTAATAATTCTCTTCTTTCGTCGTCTAGTGCTACAACTGCATCAAGGTCAAATTCTTTTTCACCCCTTCTGTCCATAGCTTTCTTAATATCATCTAAATTTTCTCTTATTCTTTTGATATCTAACATTTTTTTCCTCCTAAGTATTTTATTATGTATAATTGCACACCTACTAAAGGTATTAGTCCCTAAACATATTTATCCAATTTAACTATATTTTATTCATTTAGAATTATATTGTCAATTCTTTAGAAAAAATATATCAGTTTATATAATACAAGCAATTTACACCCTATATAAAATTATAACCATTCTAAAAAAAAATTCCATATATAATTACAATATAAATAGATATTTTTTTATTTTATTTCCAATTTATACAAATCTTATACATTTTTATATATAAATTTATATAATTTAAATATTTAATACAGCAAGTGTACTATTCTTTCACATACATATAAAAAGGGGATACTTAAATTATGCATCCCCTTATAATTGGCTATTTTAAATTATTATTTTTTATTTCTAAGCTTTTTTATTTTCTTTAGCTCTTTCTTCCCAGAATGTAGCTCCTTTTATTCCTAAGCTAACAGGATCAAAAGTTATTTCTGTAGTAGGAACTCCAGATTTAAGTTGACGTTCATAGTCATTGAAGCATTTCATAACTGTGTTAGATAAGATTAATATAGCTATGATATTTAACCATGCCATCATACCAACACCTATATCACCCATTGTCCAAGCTAAGCTTGCTGATTTAACTGCACCGAATGCTATCATTATTAAGAATACTACTATTAATACATATATAGCAGCTTTAGAGCTCTTACCACCAGTTATTTTCTTGATTATATAAGTT
>NZ_JAXEWM010000036.1:0-57405 GCF_034113885.1 Intestinibacter sp. | reverse complement strand
TGTTTTCTCCTATTCTTATAGCGTGTTCATCACCTCTAAGAACAGTATTGTACCATACACTTGAGTTTTTCCCTATTTTTACATCGCCTATAATATCTGCACTCTCTGCCACAAAAACAGACTCGTCTATTTCAGGCTTGATTCCATCAAATTCTTTAATCATATTCATACATCCCTTCTAATTTATTTTTTAACACAATTTTTTGGATACCTATGATTTAAGTCTATCATAAAATATAATAATGTAAAACTACATGATTTTTAATTTTATATTATTATATTTTAAAAAAAATCATACTACAATTTGTCAAAACTTCAAAATTATATTATCATTATTTTCAAATATAAATTTAAATACAAAATAGATAGGAGCATGTATATGATAAACATTATGTTTGTATGCCATGGGAATATCTGTCGTTCACCTATGGCAGAATTTGTACTAAAGGATATGGTTGCAAAACGCAAAATATCTCATAATTTTCACATAGAATCCTCTGCTACTAGTAGAGAAGAAATCGGCAATGATATACACTATGGAACTAAAAACAAGCTAAAAAAGGTCGGTATCCCTTTTACACCTAGAAGAGCCACTCAAATAACTAAATCAGATTACGATAAATACGATTTTATACTTTGTATGGATAACAATAATATTAGAAATTTATCCCGTATTATACCAAATGATAAGGACGATAAAATTAAGCTTTTACTAGATTTTTCAAATAATCCAAGAAATATCGCTGATCCTTGGTATACTGGAAATTTCGAAGATACATACAATGATATAATCGAAGGCTGTGAAGCCCTTTTAAATTATATCGAAAAAAATAATATCAAATAATTATGTAAAAGAGTATCGCAAAATAGATTTGAACTTCATTTTGCAATACTCTTTTCTAGCTTTAAAAATCGAATACTGAGTTGTAATCAAATTTAACCTTTATCATTTGACCGACTTCTACTTTATTTATATATTTATCAACTTCCATTTGTAATGAAAGATTATTTTCATCTCCTGGGTATTTCACATGAATATTATAAGAAAATGAGTTTTCAATTACCTTTACAACTACCATATCGAAAACATTCTTTTCATCTTCCATACTCACTTCGTTATCTTGAATTACCTTCATATGATGAGCTCTTATTCCAACATGAGTTGATTTTGGATTTACATTGCAATCTAAATTACATTTAAATCCCCAATCACTTGCATAAACAGTATGCTCATCTATAACCTCGCATGCTGAAACATTCTTACATCCTGTTATTATAGCCTCAGTCATAGATGCTGGATGTACAAATAATTCTTCTTTAGCCCTCTTTGGTAGAGAAAGACCATCTTCAAAAACGATTATTTCATCACTTATTCTATACGCCTCAGAAATATCATGAGTAACAAACAAAGCATTTCCATTGAAATCCTTTAATATTTCGCATAATTCATTTTCCATATTACTTCTAAGGTGATAATCTAAAGCTGAAAAAGGTTCATCTAATATCAATATATCTGGATTTAAACATAAAGCTCTAGCTAAAGCAATTCTCTGCTGTTGTCCTCCTGATAATTGCCATGGATATCTATCTTCAAATCCTTCTAGCTTAAATTTTTTAAGGTATTCACTAGTTATATCGTCTTTTTCTTTTTTAGTAAGATTTTCAATTCCCAATTGTATGTTTTGTTTTACAGACATATGTGGAAATAACGCGTAGTTTTGAAATAGAAATCCTACCTTTCTTTTTTGAGTAGGGATATTTATTTTCTTTTCAGAATCAAAAAATACCTTGTCATTCATTATTATTTTGCCCTTGTCCGGTTTTACAATTCCTGCTATACATTTCAACGTCATACTTTTTCCACACCCAGACTGACCTAGCAATCCCAATGTACCTTTTTCTTGTTCAAATTTTACTTTTAATTTAAAGGAGCCTAAATCTTTTTCTATATCAACATATAAAGACATTTTTATTTACCTCCTCTAACTCTTTTACCAACAATATCCTGTTGTTTATCTGACCAAAAGTTCAGTATTAATATCATAATTATAGATATAGCCACAATTGTAGCTACCCATAGCATAGCCCCTTTGTAATTCATAGCTTGTACTTGGAAAAATATAGCAAGTGGCATAGTTTGAGTTCTTCCTGGGATATTTCCTGCTATCATAAGTGTCGCTCCAAATTCACCTAAAGCTCTTGCAAAAGATAACACTACTCCACCTATTATACCTGGCCATGCAAGCGGTACTGCTATCTTATAAAATATCTTAAAATTACTCATTCCTAGAGTTTTAGCTGCTGCAATTAGATTGTCGTCGATTTGCTCGAAAGCAGAACGCGCAGATCTATACATCATCGGAAAAGCTACTACAACAGCTGCAATTACAGTTGCTGTCCAAGTAAAAATTATATTTATATCAAAATTCATTAAAAATTTACCTGCTACTCCATTTTTTCCAAAAAATATTAATAAAAAGAACCCTAAAACAGTAGGAGGAAGAACAAGTGGTAATGTGAATACACTATCAATCAGCCCCCTCCACTTTCCTTTATAATTTGCAACTAAGTAAGCTGTCACTATTCCTGTAAAAAACGTTATTACAGTCGCTAATAAAGATGTTCTAAGGGAAATCCAAAGGGGTGTTAATCCTGCATTCATGTTGTTCTTCCTCCTCTTAAATTTTATTTCTCTTTACATTCTAATTATATTATAGTATTTAATTTATAACTTACATATATTTTTATTAAAATTTTTTAATTTTAATATTATTCAGCTTTATTAAATCCATATTTTTCTAATATAGCTTGTCCTTCATCACTTAACATGAAGTCTTCAAATTGTTGAGCAGCTTCAGCTTGTTTAGTTTCTTTTAAAACTGCTATTGGATAAGCTATAGTTGAGTGAGTGTCAGCATCAGTAGTTAAAACTACGTCTAAAGTATCTTCTTGACCTATTGCATCACTTAAATAAACAAATCCAACATCTGCGTTACCTTGTTGTACCCAAGATAAAACTTCTTTAACATCTTTAGCTAAAACTAATTTATCTTCTACATCACTGTATAATTTAGTATTATCTAAAACTTCTTTAGCATATTTACCAGCTGGAACACTTTCAGGATCGCCGATAGCTATTTTTTCAACATCATCAGTTTTTAAAGCGTCTAATGAGTCTACTTTTTCACCTTTAGCAGCAACTAATACTAAGTCATTAGTTAATAATGTTTTTGCAGCATCTTTTTCTACTATTCCATCAGTAACTAATTGATCCATTTGTTTTGCACCTGCAGATATAAATACGTCACAAGGAGCACCTTCTTGTATTTGTTGCATTAATGCACCAGAAGCACCTAGGTTAACTGTTAATTTTACATCAGGATTAACTTCTTTAAATTCTTTTTCGATTTCTACCATAGCTTCTTGTAATGAAGCTGCAGCTGATATGTTTAATTCTATACTTGCTGAATCTCCATCTTGTGCAGAACTAGCAGCACTACTTGCAGATGATCCCTTTGAACTAGAACTACAACCAACTAATCCTAATACTAAGCATAAAACAATACTTAAAATTCCTAATTTTTTCATTTTAACATCTCCTCCTAAAACTATATACATTGTTTAATAACGTTTTATTATTTTTAAGTTAATTATATATTGTTTAAATTAATTTTTCAACAATTTTCCAGTATATTTAAATTTCTATTAGATATGTTTTAATATAAATAGATATGTCTATACACTTAATTTAGTCATTTTTTATCATGTTTTAATATTTTATTTTTTTGAATATTGTTATACATTGTTTATTTATTTTTTTAAACTTATTTATTATTGTTATATATTGTTTCTTAACTAATTTTTAATTTTATACAAATTTCAAACTTTTTTTTAATATTCTATTATCTTTTATGTCATTTTATGTTACATTTAAACATATAGAGATTTTTTTATTGAATAAAATTTATATAGAGTAAGGAGGAAGATGAATATGGATTCAACATCATTAACACCTTTGGAAGTCGCTGAAATCTTAAAAATAACTAAAAACACAGTATATGAATTAGTAAAAAGAGGAGAAATCCCAGCCTATAAAGTCGGAAGAAAGCTACGTATTGATAAAGAAGATGTAGAAAATTATATAAATAGCCAAAAGAATAATACTCCAATGAAATCTATTTCTAGAGCTGATATAAGCAATGCAAATGTAAGCTCTTTAATTAACAGCGCTGAAGTAGATAGTAGAGATATAATAATTTCTGGTCAAGATATGATTTTAGATGTTTTAAGTAGACACCTAGAAGGCAGTATGCAAAATATAAAATCATATAGATCTTACTCAGGAAGCTATAATAATTTATACAACCTTTACAATAATAAAGTCTCTGTCGCTTCATGTCATTTATGGGATTGGGAAACCGGAGAATACAATACTGACTTTGTAAAAAAAATGCTTCCAGGAATTCCTTGCGTAATTGTAAATTTAACTTATAGAGTTCAAGGATTTTACGTTAAAAAAAGAAATCCAAAAGATATTCAAGGTTGGCATGATTTAAAAAGAAAAGATTTAACATATGTAAACAGAGAAAGAGGATGTGGAGTCAGAGTTTTACTAGATGGAAAGCTTCGTGCTTTAAATATTCCGTCTGACCAAGTAAATGGTTATGACTACGAAGAAAATTCTCATCTTTCTGTAGCAAGTGCAGTTGCAAGAGGAAAGGCAGATTTCGGTATAGGAATCGAAAAGGTTTCACGCCAAATAGATAATGTAGACTTTGTTCCTCTTCAAAAAGAAAGATATGACTTAGTCATCAAAAAAGAAAACCTACAAGATCCAGTATATAAAGAAATGCTCAATATTTTATCTTCTGAAAATTTCAAAGCTGAATTAGAAGGAATTGGTGGTTATGATTTAAGAGATACGGGAAAAATAATATCAGAAACATAACCCACCTTTAACTTTTTTAAAAGGAATTGATTAAAGCTATAAATCAATTCCTTTTTTATTTTGTTAAAACATAAGACAAATTAAAAATTAACCCCTATAATGCCTCCTATTCCTCCAGCTAAAGTAGTCAAAATCGTACTATACAGCATACTCATCTCAAAGGAAAAAGTCTCTCTAGCTAAAAAAATTAAAACAATTAGAAATACTATATAGAGAAGTCCCTCTATCAATCCATATATAAGCCCTTTTTCTTTTATTTGCTTACATGCATAAAATCCACCAAAAGCAGAACCAAATGTCGTAATAATAGAAAGCACTAATCCCGTATTATCAGAGGACAACTTTGTAAATGTCAAAAGCGCATTGTAAATTAAAATTACGATCAAAGTAAATATGTATGCATACCCGAGACCCTTAAAAATATTTATAACCTTAGACATAAAAAACCTCCCTTCTTAAATATATATATTTAAGTGGGAGGTTTTAAATTACTAATTATTGAATTTCTTTCTTTGGTTGAACTGAACCTATAGCCCATTTTTGTATTGGCATTTTAGTTCTACTTGGTCCGAATTCTATAACTACAGTTTCTTCTTCTATTTTTGCTACATTAGCAACAATACCACCTATAGTTACTATAGTATCTCCAACAGCAAGGCTATCTCTCATTTCTTTTAATTCCTTATCTTTTTTCTTTTGAGGTCTTATAAATAAGAAATAGAATATTGCAAATAAAGCTACTATATAGACTATTGACCATATTAATTGTTGATTCATTTTGATCTCTCTCCTTTAATTTTATTCAATTAAATTATTTATTTTTAAACATAATATATTATATATTAAATATATTATAATTCATAGCCATATTTTGCAAAAAACTCATCTCTAAAATCTAGAAGTCTGTCTTCTCTAATAGCTTGTCTTATTTGTTCCATTAATTTAAGTAAGAATCTTAAGTTGTGTGTAGTTATAAGTCTAGCACCTAATATTTCGTTCGCCTTTACTAAATGTCTTATATATGCTCTTGTGTAATTTTTACAGCAGTAGCAATCACATTCAGGATCTAGTGGGCTGAAATCTCTCGCATAAGTAGCATTTCTAACAACTACTTTTCCTTGGCTAGTCATAGCTGTACCATTTCTAGCGATACGAGTTGGAAGTACGCAGTCAAACATATCTACTCCTCTGATTACACCTTCTATTAGGTCATCAGGTGAACCGACACCCATTAGATATCTAGGTTTGTCTGCTGGCATAAGTGGTGTAGTATGCTCTAATATATCATACATCATAGGCTTAGGTTCTCCAACACTAAGACCACCTATTGCGTATCCTGGTAAATCTATAGCTGTTATTTCCTTAGCTGATTGTTCTCTTAAATCTTTGTACATACCACCTTGGATTATACCGAATAAAGCTTGGTTTTCTGTGTTTTTGTGGGCATCCTTACATCTTTGAAGCCATCTAGTAGTTCTTTCTAGAGAATTCTTTACGTATTCTCTATCTGCCGGATATGGTGCACATTCATCAAATGCCATTATTATATCTGCACCTAAAGCATTTTCAATTTCTATTGCCTTTTCTGGACTTATGAAGTGGCTTGAACCATCTAAGTGAGACTTAAATGTAACTCCTTCTTCAGTTATCTTTCTAAGTGGTCCTAGTGAAAACACTTGGAATCCTCCACTATCTGTAAGTATTGGTTTATCCCAATTCATAAATTTATGAAGACCACCAGCTTCTTTAACTAATTCGTGACCTGGTCTCATATATAAATGATAAGTATTACTTAAAATTATTTGTGAGCCTATTTCTTTTAATTCTTCCGGTGTCATAGATTTCACAGTCGCTTGTGTTCCAACCGGCATAAATATAGGTGTTTCTATATCTCCATGTGGTGTGTGTAATATACCAAGCCTTGCACCACTTTGTTTGCAAGTCTTTATAAGTTCATAGCTTATCGCACTCATGTTTATGTCTCCTTTAATTATTTTCTTCAGAAATTACTTTTTTATTATCATTTTTATCTTCTTTGTCGTAATCTTTAATTCTTCTTCTCAAGTAATCTCTTATCGCTCTTTCTTCTTCTTTATTTAAAGTTTCGCCTTTCTTAGGCATTAGATATTTTTTAATGAAAAATATACCTGCTATAGCTAATACTCCTAAAAGTAAATCTGCTACACCTGCTGTCTTTGGTACTAGAAGTAGCTTTCTAGCGATTGCATAAAGTAAAACCTCTAACAAAGTCTCCGGCAAATGTAAACAAAGCATAATAACTAATTCAACACCTATTACAAGTAGTAATATCTGAGCTAAGAAATCATTAAGCTGGTCATAATTCACAGGATGAGCAAAATCTATAATATAAGCGGCATAAATTTCTCTCAAAATATCGCATATGCCTAAAAATATTACCAATAATATAACCATCGATAATAAAATCTCAGAAAAATGTGCTATTTTAATAAAATATTGCTTTATATCTTTATTCATATGTGTCCCCCTAATTAGGTCAAATTTTCTATTACTTTATAAACATAGCATCCCCAAAGCTAAAAAATCTATATCTTTCTTTAACAGCTTCTTTGTAAGCATTTAATACATGATCCTTACCAGCTAGAGAGCTAACTAGCATTATTAAAGTAGACTCTGGTAGATGGAAATTTGTAATAAGGTTGTCGATAACCTTCCATTTGTATCCAGGATATATGAATATATTTGTCCATCCTGATGTAGCCTTTACTAATCCATTTTCGTCTGCTACTGATTCTATTGTTCTCGTACTTGTTGTACCTACACTTATTACTCTGTGTCCACTAGCTTTGGCTCTGTTTATCTTTTCAGCTGCTTCTTCAGTAACTATATAATACTCTGAATGCATTTGGTGATTTGTAACATCTTCAACCTTTACAGGTCTAAAAGTTCCAAGACCTACATGTAGGGTTATAAATGCTAAATCTACACCCTTTTCTTCTATTTTGTGTAGTAATTCCTTTGTAAAATGTAGTCCAGCAGTTGGTGCTGCAGCAGATCCGTTGTGTTTAGAGTAAACTGTTTGGTATCTTTCTTTTTCTTCTAGCTTTTCTGTTATATATGGAGGCAGTGGCATATTTCCTAATTCGTCTAAAATTTCTTCAAATATACCATCGTATTCGAATTTAACAATTCTCGCTCCATCATCTCCCATTCCAACTACTTCTGCAATTAGCTTTCCTTCTCCAAAAGAAAATCTAGCTCCTATCTTAGCTCTTTTACCTGGTTTAACTAAAGTCTCCCAAGTATCATCTTCTGTTCTCTTTAAAAGAAGAAATTCTATCTTTCCTCCAGTTTCAACCTTTGAACCTATAAGTCTAGCAGGTATTACTCTAGTATCATTTAAAACTAAGCAATCTCCTGGATTTAAGTAATCTATTATATCTCGAAATATTTTATGTTCAATTTCGCCTGTTTCTTTATCAAGTACCATAAGTCTAGAGCTAGTTCTGTCTTTTATTGGAACTTGAGCTATTAATTCTTGTGGTAAATCAAAATTAAAATCACTTGTTTTCAATTATATTAACTTCCTTTCTAAATAAATATTTGTCAAAACATACAATTACAATAATATCAAATATTTATTTATTTGTGTAGACTTTTTTGAACCTATCATTTATTTGGATATTCTATATTTAAGTGTTCATAGGCCTTAGGCATGACTGTTCGTCCTCTAGGTCCTCTATTTATAAATCCTAATTGAAGTAAATAAGGCTCATAAACATCTTCTATTGTATTTCTATCCTCACCTATAGAAGCAGCCAATGTATCTAAGCCAACCGGTCCTCCACCAAATTTGTGGATTATTGTAAGCAGTAATTTTTCGTCTACATCATCAAGCCCTAGGTTATCCACACCCAACAGCTCTAGAGCCTTAGTAGCAACCTCGTCAGTTATCTTACCGTCTGCCTTGACCTGTGCATAATCTCTGACTCTCTTTAGAAGTCTATTTGCAATTCTAGGTGTCCCTCTAGAACGTCTAGCTATCTCAATAGCTCCATTTAAATTAATTTCTGCATCTAATAAATTCGCTGATCTCATAGAAATCTTCGCCAATTCATCAACTGAATAATAGTCTAATTTGCATATAACCCCGAATCTATCTCTAAGTGGATTTGTAAGCATACCTGCTCTAGTTGTCGCTCCTATTAATGTAAACTTCGGCAAATCAAGTCTTATACTTCTAGCAGAAGGTCCCTTTCCTATTATTATGTCTATACAATAGTCCTCCATAGCAGGATATAAAACTTCTTCTACACTTCTATTTATTCTGTGTATTTCATCTATAAATAATACATCATTTTCTTCTAGGTTAGTTAAGATTGCCGCCAAATCACCAGCTCTCTCGATAGCTGGTCCCGATGTAATTCTCAAATTTACGCCCATCTCATTCGCTATTATTCCAGCTAGAGTTGTCTTACCTAGACCTGGAGGTCCATATAGTAGTACATGATCTAATGGCTCATTTCTAGACTTTGCAGCTTCTATAAATATTCCTAACTGCTCTTTTACCTTTTCTTGACCTAAATAATCAGATAATACTTTAGGTCTTAGGCTGACTTCAGTTTCACTATCCTCTATCTTCATAGTTGAAGTTATCAATCTATTTTCATCCTCTAAATCAAACATTTCTTCATCTCCTTTCCTATTTTTATATGAAATATATTAATTTACTTACTCATTAAATATGTAAGAGATTTTTTAATGATATCCTCCGTTTTTAATCCGTCCTTTTTGAATTTTTGCACTGCCTCCTTAGCCTCGCTAGTAGAATATCCCAACGCTAGTAATGCTTCTAAAGCTTCATCTAGCTCAAGCCCCGTCGGCTCTTGATTAAATAGAGTAGCTTCAAATTCAGCTGTATCCTTGTCTACCTTATCCTTCAGTTCTAAAATTATTCTCTCTGCTGTCTTTTTACCTACACCTGGACACTTTGATAGCTTAGCTATATCCTCGCTCAATATATACGCACTCAATTGCTGCGGAGTTGCAGAAGATAATATTCCAAGGCCTACCTTAGGTCCTATTTTTGATACTGATGTAAGCAGTTTAAACATCTCTAGCTCCGTCTTACTCGCGAATCCACATAAGCTCATATCATCTTCTCTAACTATTAATTTAGTAAATATTTTCGCATTTTTTCCTTTTTGAACGCTTTGTGCTGTATAAGTAGAAACATTTATCTCATAACCTATACCGTTATTTTCCAAGATAATTTTATCTAAATATACCTCTTCTATAATTCCTTTTATATAACTGTACATAAATTCTCCTTATAAATTATTACTTAAAATTCTTTAAAGTTTTTTCAAGTCTATTTGCATGTGCATGGCAAACCGCCACGGCTAGAGCATCTGCCACATCATCTGGCTTTGGTATCTCCTTTAACTTCAAAAGAGATGTCACCATCTGCTGCACCTGTATCTTCTGAGCCCTACCATATCCTACCACGCCTTGCTTTACTTGTAGTGGTGTGTATTCGTAAATAGGCTTGCTGTTATGTGTACACGCAACCATTATAACACCTCTAGCCTGTGCTACTGTTATAGCTGTCTTTACATTTTTATTGAAAAACAGTTCTTCAATCGCAACCTCATCTATATTATAATTCTTTACTAAAATATCTATCCCCTTGTAGACAAGCGCTAATCTCTGATCAGTAGGCATATTCGCAGGAGTTGTCACTGCTCCATAATCGATAACCTTAAATTTATTATTTTTATATTCTACTATTCCATATCCAACTATAGCTATCCCTGGATCTATTCCTAAAATAACCAAATCTATCCTCCTAATCGCATTTTTTATACAAACCTATGTTCTAATACATTATTATATCAAATAAAATTAAAGCTTTCACAAATAAACTAAAAAAATAAATATTTCCATAAACATAAAAATATGCTCTCTCAATGCCACCAGCACAGTTTACTGTATAGCATAAAAAGAACATATCTTATATCTATCAGCTTCCTAAATCCTCTAATCTAGAATAAGCTTCGTCTTCATTTTCTAATACTATCACATTTTTTAACTCATCTTGTACAGATTTTGGAAGAGATTCTACTTGTATTGAAGTTTTTTCTATTAATTTCCTTTGACCTTTTTTGTCGTATTTGAAGACAGTTATATATCCATCTTCTCCTTCCAATGTATATTTGTTGGCTTTAGATAAATCGGTACTATCCTTAGAAGTCTTTAAAATTATTTGGTATTTGTTCATAGTCGATACTTCTTTGTCTGGGTATTTTTCCTTTAATATTGCTTTTATTTCATCCTCGGTTTTATTTAATAAGTCCTCAGTTACTTTGCCTAGCATCACCGGTATTTTATCCTCATCCTGGAACCAGATTTGGCAATACTCATCTAGTTTAAATTTTTGCTTATTGGAAATACTCTTTGCAGTTGATTCTTTAAAATTATTATTACTTGCCTCAAGCGTCTCGTAGCTCTTAACTCCTATAAAAATACCTCCACTTAATAATACTAATCCCAGCGCTATCAATGATGGAATAATCCAGCGATAATTATCTCTACTCATTGCATTTATCCTCCTTATATAATATGTAGGAATTTTATTAGTATTTTTGCCATTTTTTTAATATTTATACATCTACAAATCGATATTTCGGTCTATTTTCAAAATTAATTACATATAAATTAATAATACTTTTATAAAGATGGAGGTGTACTGAAGTTGGAAAATAACGCCTATGATATATTAAACCGACTTGATTATCTAGAATTTAGACAAAACCTACTTATTTTAAAACAGCCTTGTCATAAAGCATCTATTTTTTTTGATCTGAATATAGATATTTACCTTGAAATGAAGGAATTTTCAAAGGAATTTTGCAAAAAAATTGCATGTGGTGAAAAATTAACCATACATGATTACGAAAAATCTATAACAGATATATGGCCTCCTATCAAAAGCTATCCTTCTTCATACTCATTAATAGCAAAATGCTTATTGGATAAAAATTCCTTTAATTTGATAATTAATAATTCCTTTTAATACACATATTTTTTAATATTTTGGAAATACTTCTATTAATAATCAAATTTAATAGGAGGTCTACAAATGGCTAGAATAGGATGTAATGTACTAAATTGTTCTCACAATGACGGAGGTGTTTGTTACGCAAATAGAATATCCGTAACAGGCAAAAAGGCACACACAAGCAATCACACTTGTTGCTCTTCCTTCTTAGATCAATCTACTTATAGTAATTTAACAAGTAACACTTATACTAATGGTAGCTGTGACTACATAGGATGTAATGTCAAAACATGTACTTATAACGCCAACAATATCTGTAGTTTAGATAATATAACTATAACATCTAATGCTGATACAGCTAACCTATATTCAGAGACATATTGTTCAAGCTTTAAATGTAAATAATTAATGACAAATTCAAAAATACCCTATACAGATAGATACTTTTTTATAACACCTTCTGTATAGGGTTTATTTTATCTTGATATATAAAATTAAAATCACATTATAGATTAATATTAATATTTAACACAAGTTTAACACAAAAAATACATGTTTCGATTGACAAATAATGGTATAAATAACTATAATGCTTTTATATATGTGAGTATTTACTCACTATTTTTATGTTTTATATGATGAGTGCTTACTCACTTTATTAATAAAAATTTTATTTTAATATAAAACTTCAAACTTTAGGAGAATTTTAAATGCAATATTCTATTTTAGATTCATATAAGAAAGATATCTTAGAAAATAAGACTATGACCGCTAAGAGAAAAAAAATATTAGAAACTAGCATTGATTTATTCGCTAAAAATGGATATTCAAATACATCTACTAGCGAAATAGCTAAAATTGCAGGTGTAGCTGAAGGTACTATTTTTAAACATTTTGGTACAAAAGAAAACTTACTACTTTCTTCTATTACACCTTTTATATTTGAATATGTTCTACCTGAAATGGTAATAGATTTCAAAAACATAAATATAAATGAAGTTTATCCTGACTTTAGATCTTTTATACACAATCTAATATATGAACGATTTAATTTTTTAAATCAAAATTATAAAGTTGCCCATGTTTTATTTGCCGAAGTACTTTATCGAGAAGAGCTTCGAGTTCAAATTATAGACACATTGATGCCGACTATAATGGATAACTTTAACCATATATTAAATTATTTTAAATCAAAGAAAATGATAAAGGATATACCAAACGGATTTATAGTTAGAACTATTTTAGCAAATATGGGGGGATATGTTGTACAAAAATATATCTTTAATCCCGATAAAAATTACGACGATAAAAAAGAACTTCAATACATAGAAGATTTAATCGTTAATGCGTTTAGTTTATAATTATTTTGGGTCAGTTTGAGGAGGTTTAATTTATGAAAAAAATATTTAATGTAGGTATAGATGTTGGATCTACTACAGTTAAAATTGTCGTTTTAGATCAAGACAAAGTAATTTTCAAAAAATATACAAGACATTTTTCTGACGTAAAAAAAGCTGTTAAAGACGTTTTGACAGAAGTATATAATAAATTTGGAGATATTAGAATCTCTACTGTAGTAACTGGTTCTGGGGGAATAGATATCTCTAAATATCTAGGTTTAAAATTTGTACAAGAGGTAATTTCATCTACAAAAGCAATAGAAACCTTCAATCCAGAAACTGATGTTGTAATTGAACTTGGTGGAGAAGACGCTAAAATAACTTATTTAAGTGGCGGTATAGACCAAAGAATGAATGGTATATGTGCCGGTGGTACTGGTGCATTTATAGATCAAATGGCGAGCTTACTAAAAACAGATGCAGCTGGTCTTAATGAAATGGCTAAGGATTATGAAGTCATATATCCTATAGCATCTAGATGCGGAGTTTTCGCAAAAACAGATATTCAGCCGTTGATAAACGATGGTGCAAGAAAAGCTGATATAGCTATGAGTATATTCAATGCTGTTGTCGTTCAAACAGTAAGTGTTCTATCTTGTGGTAGAGCAATTGAAGGCAAGGTAGCATTTTTAGGTGGTCCTCTGTACTTCTTATCAGAGCTTAGAACTGCCTTTAAAAACGTATTAAATTTAGATGATAAAGATATAGTTTTTCCAAAGGATGCTCAGTTATACATAGCTATGGGTGCATCTATATTAGCAAAGGATGAGCCTGATGTAAATTTATCAGATTTAATAAACAAAATAAAAAAAATTGATGATGTGAATTTATCTAATTCAGAAGGATTAGAACCTCTATTTAGAAATCAAGAGGAATACGATGAATTTTTAAATAGACATAATAAATCACAGGTTACTAAAAAGGATTTTAGCGATGTAAGGGGTAACTGCTTCTTGGGAATTGATGCTGGTTCTACAACTACAAAGGCAGCATTAATAGATGAAGACTGCAACCTAGTTTACACATACTACAGCAGTAATGAAGGTAGCCCTCTTCAAACTTCTATAAACATAATAAAAGACATATATAAATGCTTACCTAAGGATGTAAATATAGTTTCTTCTTGTGTTACAGGATACGGTGAAGCATTACTTAAAAAAGCTCTAAAAATCGATTACGGCGAAATCGAAACTATGGCTCACTACAAAGCAGCTAAATACTTCGACCCTGAAGTTGATTTCATACTTGATATAGGTGGTCAAGATATGAAATGTCTTCAAATAAAAAACGGAGTAATCGACAGTATAATACTTAACGAGGCTTGTTCTTCTGGTTGTGGATCATTCCTTGAAACTTTTGCAAAATCACTTTCTATGTCAATTGAAGACTTTGCAAAGGAAGGTACATTCTCACAAAACCCAGTTGACCTAGGTTCTAGATGTACAGTATTCATGAACTCAAGAGTTAAGCAAGCACAAAAAGAAGGGGCAACTGTTGCAGATATATCTGCTGGGCTTTCTTATTCAGTTATAAAGAATGCCCTATTTAAGGTTATAAAAATAAGAGATTTAGATGAGCTTGGAAAAAATATAGTTGTTCAAGGTGGTACCTTCTACAACGATTTAGTTCTTAGAAGCTTTGAAAAATTAATCGGAAGAAATGTAATCAGACCTGACATATCAGGTATAATGGGTGCATTTGGAGCTGCTTTAATCAGTAAGGAAAAATTCAAAGCAGGTCATCAAACAGAATTTTTAAGCTTAGAAGAGCTAGAAAACATAAAAGTAGACAGTGCAGTTCGTAGATGTAAAGGTTGCTCAAACAAATGTCTACTTACTATAAATAAATTCTCAGAAACTGAGATATTTGTATCAGGAAATAGATGCGAAAATGGTGCTGCTCTATACGGTGCAGAAAAATCTGACCCAAACAAAGAAAAACCTATAAATCTATTTGCCTACAAATACGATAGATTATTTAAACACTATAAACCATTAAAGCTTGAAGATGCACCAAGAGGAGAAATAGGTATACCAAGAGCTCTAAACATGTACGAGGATTATCCTTTCTGGTTTACTTTCTTCACAGATTTAGGATTTAAGGTTACTCTATCAGGAAGATCTTCTAAAAAGCTTTACGAAAGAGGTATGACTAGTATAGCCTCTGAAACAGTTTGTTACCCAGGTAAAATGGTTCACGGCCACATCCAAAGTCTAATAGACAAGGGTGTAGAAACTATTTTCTACCCTGCTGTAACACATGAATACAGAGAAGATAAAACTTCAGATAACCACTACAACTGTCCTGTAGTTATATCTTATTCTGAAATAATTAAAAATAATGTTCCAGACTTAAAGAAAAAAAACATTAAATTCCTAAATCCATTTATGACTTTAAATGACAAGGAAAACTTAAAAGGAAGACTTTACCAAGTATTTTCTTACTACTTTGCCGACATGAAGGTCTCAAAAGAAGAAATCAACCATGCTGTAGATGCAGCTACAAAGGAAGAGTTCGCCTTCAAAGACGATATAAGACACGCTGGCGAAGAAGCACTTAAAAAAATACAGAAGGAAAACTTAAAAGCAATAGTTTTATCTGGTAGACCATATCATCTTGATCCAGAAATCAACCACGGTATGCCAGAGCTAATTAACTCACTAGATATGGCAGTGCTTACAGAAGACAGTATCTGTCACCTTGCTCAAGTTGAGAGACCTTTAAGAGTTGTAGACCAATGGGTGTATCACTCTAGACTTTATAAGGCGGCTGAATTTGTAAAGAAATACGATAATATCGAACTTGTTCAGCTAAATTCATTTGGTTGTGGTCTTGACGCGGTAACAACAGAGCAAGTACAAGAAATACTAGCTGAAAAATCAAAAATTTACACAGTAATTAAAATAGATGAAGGTAACAACCTAGGAGCAGCAAAAATAAGACTTCGTTCTCTAAAGGCTGCAATGCTAGAAAGAGAAGCCAACAATATAAGCGTCAAAAATATAGAAGAACATAAAATAAACTACACTAAGAACGATAGATTCGATATAAAACGTAAATTATTAGTTCCTCAAATGTCGCCTATTCACTTCCAATTTGTAGAAAAAGCTATAAATGAAAGTGGATGGAATATAGAAGTTCTTCAAGATACTAGCAGGGAAATTATTGAAGAAGGCTTAAGATATGTAAACAACGATGCTTGCTATCCAGCTATAATAGTTATAGGTCAATTAATAAGCGCACTTAAATCAGGTAAATACGATTTAAACAACGTAGCAGTTGCTATAACTCAAACTGGTGGAGGCTGTAGAGCTACTAACTATATAGGATTTTTACGTAAAGCTATGCACGAAGCAGGTTTTAAAGATGTACCAGTTATTTCTCTAAGTGCTCAAGGACTAGAAGATAACGGCGTTATGGATAATATCTCTCTAAAACTTCTAAACAGAGGATTCATGGCAGTCGTATATGGAGATTTATTTATGAAGGTTCTATATAGAGTTAGACCTTATGAAAAAGTAAAAGGAAGCGCAAATGCTCTATATGAAAAATGGGTTAAAATTTGCATGAACTCACTAGAAGATGCAAAATTCTCTACCTTCAGTAAAAATATTAAGAATATAATAAGAGATTTTGACAATCTAGAGCTCCTAGATATCAAGAAACCTAGAGTTGGTCTTGTTGGAGAAATACTAGTTAAATTCCACCCAACAGCTAACAATAACATAGTAGAAGTCCTTGAAAGAGAAGGTGCAGAAGCAGTAATGCCTGAAATGGCAAACTTCTTCCTATACTCTGCTGTAAACAGCATATACAGAAAAGACCATAAGCTAGAGGGAACAACTAAAGGTAAGTTCATGTCAAAATTCTTCATAGGTTTAGTCGGCTTCTACCAAAAAACTTATGTAAAAGAATTGAAAAAGAGCAAGAGATTTACTGCACCTGAAAATATAATAGAATTATCTAAGAAAACTGCTTCATTAGTTTCTATAGGTAATCAAACAGGTGAAGGTTGGCTACTTCCAGGTGAAATGATCGAGTTAATCGAAAGTGGAGTTGAAAACATAGTTTGTATGCAACCATTTGGTTGTCTACCTAATCACATAATCGGTAAGGGACCTATAAAGGAATTAAAGGCTAGATATCCAAAGGCTAATATAATTCCTATAGACTACGACCCATCAGCTAGTGAGGTCAACCAAATAAATAGAATAAAGCTTATGCTATCTAGAGCATTTAAAAATTTAAATGATAAAGAGGACAAAAATATAAAAAAGCAGGTATCAAAACAAAAGGAGTTCTCTGTGACTCATATTAATGCTAATTCAGACAAGCAAAAGCACAACAACAATAAAAAAGCTGTAAATATGTAAATTAAAAAAGGAATCTAGAAAGTTATTTTTTAGATTCCTTTTTATTTAAATTATATTTCTTCATTTTGTAAATCAGCGTATAATAAACTATCTTCTCTATTTAAGTAAACATATCTAGTGTCGATTTTTTCATCATCCTCAGATTGTTCTAGCACCTTTATAACATAATCATCTGTAGCTATATTTACTAGCACATCCTTATATTCTGAATATATTCTATTTATTAACGTTCTAGCTTCAAGTGGTGTATCATCAAATAACTCAACGCTTTCTAATGTAACAAATTGTTCTTTAAAGCTTATTTCAGAAGACATAGCTACGAAATAGATTTTTTTACACTCAGTACACATAACTACTAGCTTTTCCATTTTATATATAGAAGCCTTTGCAACAGCATCTAACTCTAATTCGTCTGTCTTTAGCTCTGTTTCACTTACTTCTCTAAATAATACTTTATATTCTTGTTTATTTGAGCAAGGACATATTCCTCGTCCAAAATCTTTTCTATATAGATATTTATTTACTGTAACCATAGAATCATTCTCACTTTCTCAAGAATTAAATCAAAAAATAAAGGCTTTAAAGCCTTTATTTTAATTATTATATTTTATTCTAAATCTACATATACAAAATCAAAATTATTTTTCCATATAAACGTATTCTGTATATTTTCCTTCTTTTACTTCTTTTTCATCAACTATTTTTGTAACAAAATCTTCAGATCTTATAGTGAATAATGCTTCATAAGAACCATAGTTACGTTTGATGTGTTCTCTTACTTGACTGTTAGTTTCAGATATTTCTCTTACTTTTGAAACTGTACGTCTTTGATCTGTTCCGTTTTTAGTGTATTTCATATCAAATCTGTACATTCTACCACATTTTGAGCAAACTGCAATTATATCACTTGTAGAATCGCAAATATCTTCGTCTTTGCTTTCAGTCATTTCGCTGTGATTATATAAAACTCTAAATTTTTTGCATTCAGAGCATTGGCATACCTTTTTGTCTAACTCTGCTGCTAAAATGTATTTTGGTGTGTATAACATATGTATCCTACCCCTTTCTCGTTACCATATTATTATTTATTATATATTCCCTAAAACATATAAATTTATGTATATGTAGGCTATAGGTGCACAAAAATTGTTTATTTAATATTTTAATTATCTTCCTCAGTAAGGCTTTTATAACAAACTCTAATCATGCTAACCTCTTTATAATATTGTATCATCTTATCATATAATTTACAGACCTAATTTTAAATTTTTTCATATTTTTTTCAAATTAGTTATGATAGATTTCTTTTAACTCGTTTAATTCCTCTAGCCATATATTTTGGCATGCATCAGAAGCCATACGCCAATCTCCTCTTGGTGATAACGAAACACTACCTACCTTTATACCATCAGGCATACAAGAACGTTTAAATTGTTGAGTCCAAAATCTATTATAAAATATTTCCATATTTCTAATCAAGGCTTTTTTGTCCACTACTGGATTCTCCACGCCTGCTTTTTTATCCTTCATAATTTTTGCATTTATATATAAATCGAATATTTTTTTAGGACCAAATCCATGCCTTAGCATATAGTAAAGCGTAAAATCGTGAATTACATATGAACCTATTTTTTCCTCTGTCTTTTGTTTTATTGTTCCATCCTCATTTGGAGGTAGTAGCTCTGGGCTTACCGGTGTATCACAAATATCTAGTAGAGTCTCTCTCAAATCATCATGACATTTTGCATAAGACTCTAATATTCCTCTTACTAGAGTTTTTGGTATAGATGCATTTACGCCGTACATACTCATTTGGTCTCCATTATATGTACACCATCCTAGGGCTAATTCAGATAAGTCACCTGTTCCGACTACTAAGCCACCTATTTTATTTGATACATCCATTAGCACTTGATTTCTCTCTCTAGCTTGTACATTTTCAAATGTAACATCTAGCTTAGATTTATCGTGTCCTATATCCTTATAGTGT
The DNA here is from genome assembly GCF_034113885.1 of Intestinibacter sp. Taxonomy (GTDB): domain Bacteria; phylum Bacillota; class Clostridia; order Peptostreptococcales; family Peptostreptococcaceae; genus Intestinibacter. Next base: position 37,655 of record NZ_JAXEWM010000036.1, on the reverse strand, counting down.
TGTTCACAGGCATCTTTTATATTAATTTCATATGAAGTTACGTTTAATAGCTTCATCAGGCTCTTGGCGTTATTTAAGGTTCTATCTGTAGTTCCATAGCAAGGCATTGTAATGGCATGAATTCCCTTTTTATCAAATCCATTTATATCAAATGCCTCTGACGCTACAACTAGCGCTAGAGTGCTGTCTAAGCCTCCAGAAATGCCTATAACTACATTTTTACAGTTTATTTTTTTCAATCTGCCTGCAAGTCCTGCTGCCTGTAATTTTAATATTTCACTAGAACGCTCATCTATGTTATCTGGAACAAAAGGAAGTATTGAAATTTCTCTGTGTGAAATAAATTTATCTGTCACTGGCTTAAATGTTTCTATATAAATATGTTCGTATTCTTGTCTATCTACAACAGTCATATATGATGTAGTTTTTGTTCTATCGTTTAAGCATCTTTCTATATCTATTTCTCCATAAGTAATTTCTATATCCTCTAAAAACTTGCTCTCAGATACTATATATCCATTATCTGCTATTAAGCTATGTCCTGAAAAAACAGTATCAGTCGTACTTTCAGCTCTTGAAGATGATGCGTAGATATATCCACAATTCGATGTAGCTGAGTGCATTTTTATTAAATCTTCTCTATATTTAGTTTTTCCTATAGTCTCATTACTTGCAGATAAGTTTACAATTATATTGGCTCCATGCAAACAATGGTATTTTGAAGGCGGAATTGGCACCCAAACATCTTCACATACTTCAGCAGAAACTACAGCTCCTGTCGTGTTATCCTCTATCAGTAAATTAGTAGTAAATGGAACTGTTTTTCCATCTAATACAATTTTATTGTCTATTCTATTTACAGCGCTTGAAAAATGTCTCGCTTCATAGAATTCTGAATAATTTGGGATAAATATCTTAGGAACTACTCCTAATATTTCTCCCTTATTTATCGCAACTGCACAGTTAAATAATTGATTGTCCTTTCTAAGAGGTACTCCTACAAATATAAGTGGACTACACTCTTTATTTGAAAGCTTTGCAAATCTCAAAAGCTCTTCATAAGCCCTTTGTATCAATCTGCTTTGGTTGAATAAATCGTGACAAGTATATCCTGTTATACTCAACTCTGGATATACTACAATTCTAGTTTGTCTTTTTCCTGTTTTATTTTCCTCACAAACCTCATCTAGAAGCCTCAACATTTCATCTACGTTAAACTTTGGGTCGGCAATCTTTATTTCATTTGGAATAATTGTCGCCACTTCAACAATCCCGTGATTTAATAAATTATTCATCTTATATCTCCAATCTATAGAATTTATAATCTCATAAAATCCTATTTAGACAATTTTTTCATATATTAATGAGATATTTTATCACAAATCTATAATTTTTATAAAAAAATCTTATTATAAGTCATTTATACCTGCAATTGCTCATTTTCTTGCTCACTTATTTTTTGCTTTAATTCCTTTAAAAATCCTCTCGCAAATGGTATAGATAAAATACAAGATGCCATATCTGCCAAGGCTTGAGTGCATTCTATACCTCTAAGACCAAATACTGCATTTCCAATAAATAATATCGGAATAAAAAACAGTCCCTGTCTAGTTGAAGATAAAAATGTAGCTGTCCACGATTTTCCTATCATTTGGAAGGTCATATTGCAAACAGTACAAAATGGTATAAATGGCATTACAATACATTGAGCCCTCAAGCAAGATGTTCCTATGCTTATTACCTCTAAATCGTCATTTATAAATAATTTTACGATTTCAGGCGCAAAAGCAAATACTAACACAGATCCTATAAGCATAATCGTCATACCTACTTTAAATGTAAAAAAGCATGACTTTTTAACTCTATCATATTTTTTAGCACCATAATTATAACCAACTACAGGCTGGAATCCTTGCCCAAATCCTATTACGACAGAAAAAATAAACATAAATACTTTATTAAATATAGAAAGCGCCGCAACAGCTGCATCTCCATATCCAACTGCACATAAGTTTAATAACACTGTAGATAAGCTAGCCAACCCCTGTCTAGCAAATGAAGGCAGTCCCGTCTTAACTATAAGTATATAAGTTGAAATATTTTTTGACATAAATTTAATATTCAATCTAGATACTGTAACTCCCCTTATTACACTAGATAACAGTATGCAAAAGCTCGTTGCTTGACTTATCAAAGTCGCAATAGCCGCACCTGATATCCCCATATCTAATACAAATATAAAAATTGGATCTAAAAATATATTTAAAATACTCCCAAACGCAATTCCTATCATTGCGAACTTAGCTCTTCCCTCTGATCTCAAAATATTATTTAAAACAAATGAAGCACACATAATAGGAGCCCCTATTAAAATATAAGTCGCATAGCTACTAGCGTAAGGCAAAATAGTTTTAGATGCTCCCAATATCCTCATCAAGTTATCTAAATTTAATAATCCAAATATCGTAAGCAACGATCCAAATAAAATAGCAGTAAAAAATCCTGAAGAAGCGATTTCATTTGCCCTTTCATTTTGTTTTGCTCCTAATAATCTCGAAATCAAACTCCCAGAACCCATACCAAGAGTAAATCCAATAGCCTGTATTACCGCCATCAACGAAAATACTATCCCGACTGCACCAGATGCACTAGTTCCTAATTTTGCCACAAAAAAAGTATCTGCCATGTTATATATAGCAGTTACTAGCATACTTATAATAGTCGGTATAGCTAGAGATATTATAAGCTTTGGTACTGGAGTTTCAGTCATTTTAATAAATTGTGCTTGATCCTTTTGCATTTCTTTTCCTCCCTATAAAATCATTGTTTTAGAAAAATATATCAAACCACCAAAGTAACCCTTCATTTAAATATTTATATTTAGATAAAAATAAATTATGTATTTCTAATTTAGATATGTTTAATAAATCATTAAAATTATCTTTTACTAAAGTCACTGAACCTTTAGCACCTACACCTATGGCTACAGATCCTTTAGCATAATATCCTACAGATAAATATTTAGAAAAACTAAGTCCTCCTATAGAAAATAAACCTAGAGATATAGCTCCTAAAGTATATATACCTACAGCTATTATACTTACAGAAATAGCTCCTATCCCACAAAATCCACTCGCTATAATAGCTAGAGACAACAAGCCTATCGCAAAAAATCCCAATGATAAAGCTCCAAGTGAGAACAATCCAACTGATACCAATCCTATAGATATAAGTCCCACACTTACATTTCCTATAGCTATTATTCCTTTTGCTTTACAGTTTTTCATGCCTAGGTTTATATGTATCAATGGTAAATTTCCTATATATTTCTCACTTTTGTATTCGTAACTATTTTTTCTACTTTGGATTTGATTTACTATTTGATTGTTCTTTTTATCGCCTTTTATAAGTTCATCCATCGAAACATCGAAAATTTCACTTATAGTAACCAAATTTATCATATCAGGATATGCCTTATTATTTTCCCATTTATATATAGTCTGTCTCGATACTCCCAATAGTTTTGCTAGTTTTTCTTGAGACATATTGTTTTCTTTCCTCAATTTCACTAGTTGTTCTCCAATTATTATCATAAAATTCCCCTTTTTCAATGTCAAAAATAAAGATTTACATTCAGTAAATCCTTGCTATAATTCTAGTATAATATAAAAAAGTATTGATTTAAAGATTATTAAACTAGCCTAAAATCTTTTGAAACTCATCAAAAAATGCCTCTTTTTAATACTAAGAGACATTTTTTGATGAAAACATCATTCCATTTTAAATTTCTATATTTTTTAGAGATTTTACTTCCTTTTTATAGTTTCTAATGACTTCCCTCTGCCAAAAAAATTCACCTATAAACAATATTTTAAATATTCCTTTAGTATCAGTAGGCGCTCCTACTATAAATAGGCCTCTGACTCCAATTCCATGCTTTTTGATATTTTTAATAGATTTTTTTATATCGTTGTAATTACTTTTTTTATGAAATTCTTTAAACGAATCGTCATTTAAAAACTCTATTCCTAGTGCCAATTCTACAAATCCAGCCCTTTTCATCAGCTCTAATAACTCATTATCAAATCCGACCTCAAACCTAGCTTGAACAGAAAAATTATACTTAATACCACTATTTATAATTTCATTTAAAACAGAAACCGCCCAATCCCTATCCTCTGCAAAGTTATCATCTGTAATCCACACACAATTACTAAGCCTAGGCATAAATTTTATTCTATGAAACTCTATAGCTTCTTTTATATCTTGAACTATACTTTGAGGCGTTCTATGACGTATTTTTCTCCCAAAATGTTGTATAACTGCACAGTAATCACAATTATGTGGACATCCTCTTAAACCGTGAACCTGTGGCCATAATGTATTATATCTTTTAGCTAGCTTTGAATAATTATAAACTAAATTTCTATCTGGTATCATATCTATATCTAAAGGTTGTTCTCTTTTTCCTGTATTAATTAAGATATCTCCTCTTTTATAAACAACACCTTTAAAATCAATTTTTTTATCCTCTTTCATACAATTTATAAAATCTACAATTAATTCATCTCCATCACCCATCAAAACATAATCTGCATACTCCACAGCCTCTAAATAATTTAAAGATGCATGCATTCCACCTAAAACTACTATTGCCTTTGAATGATTTCTTATATTCGAACATAGATCATATCCTCTTTTAGCATTATATGTATTAATAGATATAAAAACTATATCCGAGCTATATACATCTTTAAAATCAACTTTTGAAATAGACTCACTGTACATCAATGTGTCATCTATTATTTTCTTAGCAATAGTCGTTAAAATAATCAATCCTGTGGATGGATTTTTAATGTACTTATTGTATGTATAAATATTTTTAAACGATTTTTTATACCTAGAGAAATTACCTGGTTCAATAAATCTAATCTTGTTTATCATATAATATCTACCTCTCCTTGTTACAAATTTAATTTATAGTATAAATATATAAATTCACACCTAAACAGTCTATAAACCAGTATTTTCAATATGTAACCTATCATTTACAAACATAGCAATATTAGTTTACAATTATTTAACCTAAATATTTTTTCAAAAAAACAGGAGGTAGCTAAAAAGCTACCCCCCATCTCATAGGTATATATTCTTAAAAATTTCTAAATGAAATTTTCTTGAGCAAATTTTAATAAACTAAAGCTTCTTCTTCCCCTCTTAATACACGAAGCCCACCTTCAACTAAAGCAGTCATTTCGTCTTCACCTGGATAAGCTATAACCTTTGCTATAAATTTAACTCTGTCTTCTATCATTTCTCTGACCATAGCAGAATAAGCTATACCACCAGTTAATATTATCGCATCTACATCACCTTTTAATACAGTTGCATATGCACCAATTTCTTTACAAATTTGATAAATCATAGCTTCGTGAACAAGCTTAGCTTTTTCATCTCCATCATTTATCATGGCTTCTACTTCTCTTATATCATTAGTTCCAAGGTAAGCAACTACACCACCTTGTCCTTTGATTCTCTTAGCTATTTGATCCTTTGTCATTTCATCGCCATAGCATGCTTTAAATAAAGCTCCTACAGGAAGTCCTCCACTTCTTTCTGGAGAGAATGGTCCTTCTCCATCAAGACCGTTAGTATTGTCTATTACTCTACCTTTTTTGTGAGCTCCAACTGTAACTCCTCCACCCATATGTACTATTAAGAAGTTGCAATCTTCGTATTTTTTACCTAAATCCTTAGCAGCTCTTCTTCCTATTGCCTTTTGGTTTAGAGCATGGAAAATACTTATTCTTGGCATTTCAGGTACGCCTGATAATCTAGCTACATCTTCCATTTCATCTACAACAACTGGGTCTACTATAAATGCTGGTATATTTACTTCATCCCCTATTTCTCTTGCAATTATACCACCAAGGTTTGATGCATGTTGTCCTGATACTCCTATTTTTAAATCTTCAACCATTGCATCATTTACTGCATATGTTCCACCTTGAATAGGTTTTAGAAGTCCCCCTCTACCTACTACTGCATCTAAATCGCTGAATTTTATACCAGCTTCCTTTAAAACCTCTTCTATTATATTTTTTCTAAAATCAAATTGATCTGCTATTTTTTCAAATTTATCTATTTCTTCAGATGAATGTCTAAGTGTTTTTTCTAAAATTTCTTCTTCATTATCATAAACTGCTATCTTAGTAGAAGTTGATCCTGGATTAATTGCTAAAACTTTATATATTTTTTCCATAACATATTCTCCTATTCCCTAATAATTTTAAAAATATAATTTTTGTAATTAATTTGCATTTTAAACTATCAAATTTTCTATAATTAATTGTTTTTAGAAGCTGCTAATACTCCTAATGCAATTGAATTTAATTTTGTAACATCGCTGTCAGCTCTTGAAGTTAATACTATTGGTGCTTTAGCTCCTAAAACTAATCCAGCACTTTGTGCATTTGCAAAGAATGTAAGAGCTTTGTAGAATATATTACCAGCTTCGATATCTGGAACTACTAATATATCTGCTTTTCCTGCTACTGGATGGTCTATTCCTTTGTGTTTAGCTGCTTCTTCACTGATAGCATTGTCTAATGCAAATGGTCCACCAACTATGCAATTTTTGATTTCGCCTTTTTTATACATTTCTTCTAGTTCCTTAGCATCTACTGTATCAGGCATCTTAGGGTTAACCTTTTCCTTAGCACAAAGTAAAGCTACCTTTGGTTCATCTATATCTAATGCTCTCGCTACTTTTACAGCATTTTCAATTATTTGTTTCTTAGTATTTAAATCAGGGTCTATATTCATAGCTGCATCTGTTACGAAAAATAATCTATCGTATCCTTCAACACAGAAAACACCAACATGGCTTAATACATTTCCTGTTCTAAGACCTATCTCTTTATTTAAAACGGCTTTTAATACTATTGATGTATCTACTAGGCCTTTCATAACTATATCCGCTTTTCCGCTAGAAACAAGTTCTACAGCCTTTAAAGATGCTTCACTAAGATCCTTTATATCTATTAATTCGTAATTATCTAGATTTATATTTAATTCAGAAGCAATATCTCTTGTTTTATCTATATCCCCTACTAAAATTCCATTTATTATTCCTTCTTTTCTTGCATTTTCAACTGCCACTAAAACTTCTTTATCTTGACAGCATGCAACAGATACTGTTTTTGGTCCTCTTTCTTTAGCTAATTTTATAACATCTTCTATTTTCATAAAGCCACCTCTTCTTCCCTATTAAAGTTATATTCATGTTAATTTATGTCTAATTATTATATAATTCCAAAAGCTAATTTCTTAATTATTTATTTCCATAGAATTGTTACAAGTTAAAACTTATTATCCTTAATTTAATTATATATTCCTTTTAATCCCAACAGATAATATGTATTTTTTATCCTTTGCTATAAATATTTTTTATAACCGATTTAATTTTTTTTAACATTTAAATTATCTTTTTAATTGTATTAATATGAAATATTAAATTTAATTTTTTAATATATAAAAAATCTATTTTATTAGTTTTTTGTACAAAAAATAGAACTATAAGGATAAAAAATCCCTATAGCTCTCAATATATTCTGTATTTTTAATCTCTTAAATCATCTTTTTCAGCAAACTCCTTATAAAGATTAACAAATTCTTCTGCTATAGGAGATAATGCCTCATCCTTTCTCTTTATGTAACCACAATCTAAAATAATATTTTTAGCCAAAGGAATTAAAACTGTACCATCATCTAGATAAGTTTTTTCCTTAATAGGTCCACCTCTTAAAGAGAAAAATACGCCATCCATTTCATGTAAAAAATAAAATAGCATATCATGATCTTGAACTGTTATGAAATTATTAAAATTATCATAATCTAACTCATTTCCAATCCACATAGATATATAGCTTCTATCTACATATTCATTAGTCAATAATACATATTTTTTTAAGTCGTCAATTTCAACCTTTCCCTCTTCACTACAAAGAGGATGTCCTTGTCTTACTTGTACGTAAACATGTCCATCTGTAATTTTTACAAATTCTAAGTTCTTAGACATAAGAGTTCTTCTATTTGTAAAGCTAACTGGTCTTGTTATTTTTATTATTCCAATATCAGAAAGGCCTGTCTCAACATCTCTAATTACATTAGAAAATGTATCTTGATTTATTATTAGATTTAACATTTCCTCTTTATGTCTATTACCTAGTTCTAAAATAATATGCTTTATAAAGGATATGTAATATGAAGAAATCCTAAAATTAACCTTTTCGTCCTTTGCTATAGTGTTCATATTTCTAATTAGATCCATATTTCTCTCAATTTCTTCACCGTATTGAAGTAACTCCATTCCCTTAGCAGTCAACTCCACACCTGAATTACTTCTCTCAAAAATTTTAAATCCTAATTCTTCTTCTAGCATTCTTATAGACATACTTAGATTAGGTTGGCTCATATACAGCTTCTTTGCTGCTTTACCTATTGAGCCTTGTTTAGCAATTTCTAAAATATAACTTATTTGTTCTAGTTTCATATAATCACCTATTTCATTTAATTATATTTATTAATATATTATATTTTTATATATTATATATTAGTAAATAAAAATCCTTCCCATAGGCCCCTTTATAAATGTATTTATATCTATATGTATTAAAATATTTATTGAAATTTAAGTTTAATTTATATATATTATATTAACATTATATCATACTTTTTTTATATTTTCATAACATAAAGAAAAGCTTAATAGTTATAAACTATTAAGCCTCCCTTTGGGCCTTTTATTAATTTTTTGGTCTAAATATATGAAATTTTTTAACTAACAGCATCCATGCCTTTTTGTAAGGCTTCTCTATTTATTGGTATAAATTTAGATTTTCTTTCTCCAAATACCTTTAAGAAAGCTTGTAATACTGATTCTATATCAACTGCATTAGTTACCTTTAAGCAAGCACCTAACATTATCATATTAGCAACCTTAGGCATTCCCATTTCACCTGCTAAATCGTTAGCTGGTATATAAGTAACTTTTATATCATCTCTCTCTATTTTTGTGTCTATTAATGAACTGTTTACTAAAACATGTCCTCCTGGTACTACGTCATCAACGAATTTCATAGAAGGTAAATTCATTATTACAGCACAAGTTGCATCGTCTGTTATAACTGGTGATCCAACTGGTTCATCAGATACAGTTACTGCACAGTTTGCAGTACCTCCACGCATTTCTGGTCCATAAGAAGGTAACCATGCAACTTCTTTTCCTTCTAGCATACCTGCATATGTTAACAATTGTCCCATAGACATTACACCTTGACCACCAAATCCTGCACAAATTACTCTAGCTGTTGACATATTATTTCACCTCCTTAGCTTCTATGTCTATATCTTTTTTATTACCTGGTTCATAGTATTTCATCATGTTGTCTCTTAACCATTGTAAAGCATCAGTTGGTGCCATACCCCAGTTAGTTGGACAAGTAGATAAAACTTCTACTATACCAAATCCTAAACCTGCTCTTTGAACTTCGAAAGCTTTTCTTATAGCCTTTTTAGCTTTTCTTACGTTAGCAGGAGTATCTACAGTTACTCTTTCTACAAATACTGCACCTGTTAAAGTTGCAAGCATTTCACTAACTCTTATAGGGAATCCATTTCTTTCTGGATCTCTACCATCTTGAGCTGTTGTAGCTCTTTGGCCTATTAATGTAGTTGGTGCCATTTGTCCACCAGTCATACCATATATACCGTTGTTAACGAATATAGTAGTTATTTTTTCTCCTCTAGCAGCTGCATGAACTATTTCACACATACCGATTGAAGATAAGTCACCATCACCTTGATAAGTAAATACAGTTTTATCTGGGTGAGTTCTCTTTACACCTGTAGCTACAGCTGGAGCTCTACCATGAGCAGCTTCATGTGTATCTACATTAAAATAATTATATGCTAAAACGGAACATCCTACAGGAACTACTCCTATAGTTTCCCCTAATATACCCATTTCATCTAAAACTTCAGCTACTAATCTATGGATTATACCATGAGTACATCCTGGACAGTAGTGAGTTACAGCATCAGTTAAACCTTTTGTTTTTTCAAATACTACAGCCATTATTTTACACCTCCTAAAGCAACTTCTCCTAATATTTCTTTAGCCTTTTCAGCTATTGCAGCTGGAGTAGGTATCATACCACCACTTCTTCCGTAGAAGTGAACTGGTAATTTACATTCACATGCTAATTTAACATCGTCTATCATTTGACCTAAACTCATTTCTACTACTAATAAATCCTTAGCATTTGGTATTTGTTTGAATGCTTCATTTGGGAATGGCCATAAAGTCTTAGGTCTAATTAAACCTACTTTATATCCTTCTTTTCTTAACCCTTCTATAGCTGTTTTAACTATTCTTGAAACTGTTCCATATGCTACAAATACTAAATCAGCATCTTCAGTTTTGTACATTTCATATTGAACTTCATTTTCTTCTATAGTTTTATATTTCTTTTCTAATTTTAAGTTATGTTGTTCTAATTCTTCTGATTGTAAATATAAAGAATTTATTATATTAGGTTTTCTCTTATTATCATGTCCACAAGAAGCCCAATCTTTTTCTGGTAAATCTCTGTGTTTACGTTCTTTTTCGAAATCAACTGGTTCCATCATTTGACCGATCATACCATCTGCAACTACCATAACTGGAGTTCTATATTGATCAGCTACATCGAAAGCTTCTATAATCATATCAACTGCTTCTTGAACTGAAGCTGGAGCGTATACTGGAGTTCTGTAGTCACCATTTCCTCCACCTTTAGTACTCATGTAATAATCCGCTTGAGAAGGTTGTATAGTTCCAAGTCCTGGACCACCTCTCATTATATTTAAAACTACACAAGGTACTTCTGCACCTGCACAGTATGTAATTCCTTCTTGTTTTAATGCAACCCCTGGAGATGATGAAGATGTCATAACTCTAACACCTGATCCTCCTGCACCATAAACCATGTTTATAGCAGCTACTTCTGATTCTGCTTGTACAAAAGCTCCTCCAACCTTTGGAAGTTCTCTTGATAAATATTCTGGTAACTCACTTTGTGGAGTTATTGGATATCCAAAGAAGTAATGGCATCCAGCTTCTATAGCTGCTCTACCAAATGCTTCATTACCTTTCATAAGTATTTTAGCCATTATTAATTCCCCCCTAATTTTGAAATAAAATTAATCTCTCTCTACAGTTATAACTACGTCAGGACACATTAGTGCACAGCTTGCACAACCAACACATTTTTCTTCATCAACTATTTTTGCTGGATTATATCCTTTTTGGTTAATAAACTCTGTATCTATTGCTAATATTTCCTTTGGACATGCCGCAACACATAATCCACAACTCTTACAACGTTCTACATCGAAAGTTACTTTACCTTTAGCCATTTCAAAGCCCCCCTTAACATTGTGTTTTTTCTATTAAAAACTCATACTACATCCAAATTTCTCTCATGTATAAATCTATTGGTAGTATATCCCCTTCTAAATCACTCGGTAATAAATCTACTAATTCTTTTAAACAAGAGACGTATTTTATAGGAATATTAGTTAATTCAGAAACCTCTTTAACTAATTTTTGTCCTTTCAAAACGTCTTCTATAGTAGTTTGTCTTATAAAATGAGTATTGTTAATCAACCCTGTTACCTTTAATTTCGAACTATCCTCCATAGATTTGATAAATCTTATCACATCTTCTGCAGTTTGAGTTTGTTCCCTATTTGCATTTACCACACAAAACATATCGTATTCACCCTCTACAAAATGTTCTGCGAATCTTCCAACAACTCTTGTCCCGACATTATCTCCACCAACATCTAATACATAATTTGTATCTTTGTTGTGTAAAGGTGTCATTATTTGTGCTGATACTGCTGGTAAATCCAATGTGTTTGTTTCAATGGAACTATCGATTGGATTTATGCCCATAGATCTAAGCTCATCTTTTTTTTCTCTAGTTCTAAAATATACGTTTACTATATCTAAATCTGCAAATGCTACTTCTCCATCTACTGCTTCTCTTAGCTTAGTAACGTAATTTATTGAGACCTCGCTTTTTCCACTTCCATAATGTCCAATAAATAGCCTTACCCTTTTATCATCTTTTATCATTTCTTATCACCTATCTTTTAGATACTAATAAAATTAGCTTCTTTTCTATGGTTATAAATTGTTATAAATTTAAATAAATAATTCATCTTATTTTTAAAATTCATTATATGTTATATTTTTTTATAAGCTAAATTAAAATTAAAACTTGAACAATTCTTATACTTAAATTATACATACACTCAACAGGAAAACGCTAATATGTAAAATTTATCCTTGGGTATAAATATTTTTTATTACATTTTAAATAAAAAACGTTTTCCTTAAAATACATTTTTTTATAAAGTAAATCACCTAAAAAAAACAAAAAAATTTAACAAAAATAAAGTTACACCTATCCAACGCTATATTCTAACAAATAAACGTTTTTTTATATTTTTTACTATTTTTTATTTTTCATACCCCTAGAACCCTTGAAATAGCTCATTTTTTAAATTTCAACAAATTAAATTTTCTTAAATCATAAGTAATTTTTATTCCTTTCTATAAATATTACTTATTAGCGAATTCTTACTTTTTCTATGTATAATTATTGTAAACAATGTATTATTTTTCTTTATATGTTAGAAAATTATTATTTGAAGAATAAGTAAATTTATAATCTAATAATCTAATTACAAATGTTTAAAATTTATAGGGGGTGCTTTTATGGCAATAAAATTTGCAAAAAGATTAGATAATTTAGAAGGTTCTGCAATACGTGAACTTTTAAAACTTACTCAAAGACCGGAAGTTATATCTTTCGCTGGAGGAATGCCTGCTCCAGAATTATTCCCAGTTGAAGAAATGAAGAAGGTTTCAGTTGCTGTATTAGAAGAACAAGGACAAGTTGCTCTTCAATATACAACTACAGAAGGATATGCTCCACTTAGAGAAAAAATCGCTGATAGAATGAATACTAAATTAAAAACTAACGTTAAAGCTGACGATATATTAATAACTAGTGGATCTCAACAAGGTTTAGATTTTGCTGGTAAAGTATTTATAGATGAAGGTGACGTTATATTATGTGAAAGTCCTTCATATATGGGTGCTTTAAATGCAATGAAAGCTTATCAACCAAACTTCATAGAAATACCTACTGATAATGACGGTATGATTATGGAAGAATTAGAAAAAGTATTAGCTACTACTGATAGAGTTAAAATGATTTACGTTATCCCTGATTTCCAAAATCCATCAGGAAGAACTTGGCCAATGGATAGAAGATTAAAATTCATGGAAATCATAAATAAATATGAAATACCTGTTATAGAAGATAATCCATATGGAGAATTAAGATTCGACGGAGAATTCTTACCATCATTAAAATCTTTAGATACTAAAGGTTTAGTTATATTCTTAGGAACATTCTCTAAAATATTCTGTCCTGGATATAGATTAGGATGGACTTGTGCAGCTCCTGAAATATTAAACAAATTCAATATTTGTAAACAAGGTGCTGACCTTCAAGCTTCTACTATATCTCAAATGGAAGTTAATAAATTCATAGAAATGTATGATTTAGATGCTCATGTTGAAAAAATAAAAGCTTGTTATGTAAAACGTAGAGATGTTATGATGAAAACTATGGAAGAAGAATTCCCTGATTGTGTAGAATTTACTCATCCTCAAGGCGGATTATTCACTTGGGTTACATTCCCTGAAGGAATAAATGCTGGTGAAATGGCTAAAAAATGCTTAGCTAAGGACGTTGCTTATGTTCCAGGTGAATCTTTCTATCCAAATGGCGGAGTTTATAATACTTGTAGATTAAACTATTCTAACATGCCTGAAGACAAGATAGTTGAAGGTATTAAGAGAATGGGTCAAGTTCTTAGAGAAGAGCTAGCTGAACTAGCTAAATAAATTTGCTAAATATAATTTATTTTATATTTTATATACTCACTTTTCATTTAATTTAAATAAAGAGAATTAAGTATTTTAGCTTAATTCTCTTTTTTCATTATCTTAAAAATATTTTTGATATCTCATTTTAACTATTTTTTTGGTACTAAAGCAATGCAACGAGCTGTACTTCCAGAACCTCCCTTTATTTTAGGGAAAGTACAGAAAATAAGAGCACCACTTTCAGGACACTTGTCCAAATTAGCCATAAGCTCAATTTGATAAAGTTCATTTGAAAGCCAATACTTTTCAGCTATCCATCCAATTGTACTTGCTATTTCGGCCGGATCAGTATCTGCAGGTTCATGACCAATTGCGACTACTCCCCTCTCCTCATTTAAGAATTTTAAAGCCTCTACACTCCATCCTGGATAATTTGCATTACCCTCAGCATCTAAATTTTGGATTTCTTCATATGTTTTTCTATTATACCAATCACTTCTAAATGCTACAAAAGCACCTTCAGGAATTCTACCATTTCTTTCTTCCCAATCCTTTAAATCATCAACTGATAAGGCATAATTAGGATTTTTAGCTACCTCTTTTGATAGGTCCACCACACATAGAGGAAGGAACATTTCTGCTGGTCCAAAGGCTTCTAAAGTCTTACCACCCTCAGACATATGGATAGGAGCATCCACATGAGTTCCATATTGTCCAGCCATCTTATACACATGAGCTTGGAATCCATCACCCTTGTCATAATCATAAATTATATTCATTTCCATATCAGGAAATGCACTATGATGTGGAGTTTCAAGACTCACTTCACGGCTTAGTTCTACCCATTCACAATCGTCTCTCCACTTAGATATTTGTTCCCATAAAAAATGTTTCATATATATACCTCCTTGTATAATGTAGTTATTAGATTTCCGAGAATTAAATGTCATAATATTCTGTAAAATTTTTTTAATATGTGTTATAACATTTTTTAATATAACAAATTTAACTTAATTTTTTGTTACTAATTAATTAACTAAAGTATAACACTAACTTAAAGTATATGTAAATTTACATTTTTTTTTAATAAAGTTGAATAATTGTTCATATCAATATTGTCTAAAAAAATTAGCAAAAAATTTAGAAATCTATATTGTAGTCGATTTTTAAATTTTTTGCTATTAATTTTAAACATCTAATTTATAGTATTTATTTTTAACAAATATACTTGTTTGAAATGTAATTATACCTATCCATCCTATTCCAGTTGCCAAGGCTACTCCACCTAGACCCATTGAACCAACTAATAAATAAGAAAGTACAACCCTTATGCTTAGTTGCAATGTTGTCCCTATAACAGGTATATTGACATGACCTGTACCACGATAATATCCTACAAATATACTTCCGACTAAGCTAATGACATAAAACAATGATATTATTCTAAAATATTGCACTCCATAATTTAATACTGATTTTCCTTCATCAAATACAAAAAAATTAAGTAAAATATCTGAACGGAAAAATAAAAATAAAATCATAAGTATGCAAACTAATTGTATTAATATCATTGCATCTTTAAAGCCCTCTAAAACTCTTTTATAATTTTTTGCTCCTGTATTTTGGGCTATAAATATTGAAGTTGCCTCTGAACCGCTGTTTCCAAATGCCAATATTACATCTTCTATTCTGCCTGTTGCTGTATATGCTGAAATCGCATCAACTCCAAGTGAATTTACTGCTCCCTGAACGAGAAGCTTTCCTATATAAAGTGAAGATTGATGCAGAGCAGATACAAATGAATACTGACAAGTTTGTTTTACTAAACTAGAATTATATTTCATATCTGACTTTTTAACCTTTAAAATTGGAATTTTATAAATTATGTATAAATAACATAAAAAAGCTGAGAATAACTGAGATATAACTGTTGCTAATGCTGCACCTCTTATTCCCATAGAAAAATTTTTTATCAATAATAAATCTAAAACTATATTCATTACAATCGAAATTATTAAAAATATAAGTGACATCTTTGTATTTCCAACTGATCTTAAAATAGACGATAAAAAATTATATAAAAAAGTAGCTATAAGTCCTCCCAAAATAATATTCATATATTGAGTAACAAAGCCCGTCAATGAACTAGGTGTTTGAATTATTTTCAAAATAAAAGGCAAAAATAAAATTCCTGAAATACTTATAATAACACTCACCGCTCCACCTAAAATTGAAGATAAAAATATTTCATTTCTCATGGAATCGTAATTTTTTTCACCATATAGCTGTGCAGTTATTATAGATATCCCTGCGCAACACCCAATTATTATAAATATAAATAAATGCATTACAGTTCCTGCAATTCCAATCGCAGCAAAGGCATCATGTCCAACGTACTTTCCTACGATTATACTGTCTATTGTGTTGTAAAATTGTTGAAATATACTACCTATTAGTAGTGGTATAGAAAGATATATTAGCTGTTTCTTTATATTTCCCTCCGTCAAATTATATGTTTGTTCCATAATTTTATCTCCCTTCCTAATTTTCTCTTTATTTATAAGAACATCTTGATTTCAAAATTATTTATCTTGCTATGTACTATAAAAATTGTAACACCAATTTATATTTTTATATAATGCATATTTATACTATATAATATAAAGTATAGTTTATATTTTTTAACATAGGAGGTGATTCCACTGACCCAATTAGAAATTGAAGCTTTTTTAAATATTGTAAAATATGGAAGTATTACTAAGGCCGCCGAAGTTTTATATATAAGTCAACCAGCTTTAAGTCGACGAATAAAATCACTAGAAAACGAACTCCAATACGAATTATTTATAAGACAAAAGGGTATTCGAAATGTAATACTAACTCCTCAAGGCGAGGCGTTTATTCCGATTGCAGAAAAATGGCAACAGCTCTGGCTTGAAACAAAGGAAATTAAAACTCTACCTAAAAACACAGTATTTCATATAGCAGCTATCGATAGTATAAATACATATATTTTACCGAAAGTTTATAAATCCTTTGTAGAAGAAAATACCCAAATTCACCTTGTGATTCATAGCTTGCATTCTGATGATTGCTATAAATATGTCGAAAATAAAGTTGTAAATTTGGGATTTATTTCTGATGATATGTACAGTAAAGATGTGAAAACTGTACCTATTTTCAGCGAAAAAATGTGTTTTATCTACAATAAAGAAGATAATTATCCAGAAATTATACATCCTTCAAAGCTAGATTGCAAGCTAGAAATCAGATTGCCATGGAATCCTGAATTCGATAAGTGGCATAATTACTGGTTTGGATCTTTATCAAAATCACTAATTGTCGTGGATAAGATGTCTCTTTTAGATAATTTTCTTCAAATAAAAAACAGCTGGGCTATAGTTCCACTTAGTATCGGATATTGGCTTGCTCAGAACAATAGTAATTTAGAAATTCATGAAATGGATGATGGACCTCCTGAGCGAATTTATTATTATATACAACATATGGATTATCACTCTAAATATATAAATATATTTTTGCGTATACTACAATATCATTTGGATTCAATTCCTGGTATCGTATTTCTATTAAAATTATCATAAAAAAATAGGTAATAACTACATTTATATGTTGCTATTACCTATTTTTTACTTTCATCTATATTTTATGCCTCTTCACTAGTAGACAATTCTCCTGCCCATTCAAATCCTTTTTTAGCGATAATAACAGCTATAATCTCATTAATAACTGCAGCTGCAGCAATTGTTCCTTGAATAATTTTTGCGCACTCTGGTGCAGACGAACTTAAAGTGCTGACTGCTATCCCTGTAAACACAAGCGATACTCCTGAATGTGGAAGCAGAGTAAATCCTAAATATTTTTTTACTGTATCTGGTGCATGAGTTATTGTTGCACCAAATCTAGCTCCAAAATATTTTCCACATGCTCTTGAAACAATATAAATAACAGTAAATAATCCAGCTCCAAAAATTAAATGATAATCAAGAGGTGCTCCTAAATTTAATATTACTGTAATCATAGCAATAGCTAGTATAGGATTAAAATCCTTCATTAAAATCTCTAGTTGCTCGTCACTTATTAAATTAGAAAATACTGTTGAATATGCCATTCCAATCAACATAAAGTTTAAAATTGGTGTTGGTAGTATATAATAATTTAAAGTAATTCCTATAATAGAAGCTATCAAAATAGAAATAATCAAGTTTATAAATATATAATTTTTATCACTTGTTTTTTTCATAATATATCCACTGATAAATCCTACAAGACATCCAATTCCAAGCGGTAAAAAAATAAACAAAGGTATAATATAAATTGGCATACTACCAGCAGATAGCTGTCTACTTACAATTGCAATTGTACTAAAGAATACAACAACACCTACCATATCATCAAGAGCTGCCATAGGAATAAGAGTACTAGTAACATCTCCTTTTGTTCTAAACTCACGAACTATTGATAGCGCTGGTGCAGGAGCAGTAGCCAATGCTATACCTCCAAATAAAAATGCTAAATATAATGTTATATTCATGACTTTAAATACAATACTAAATACCAATGATACAAATAGAAATGTTCCCAATGATTGTGTTAAAGTTGTAATAACAATCTGTTTTCCAGCAGATTTTATTTTTCTCCAAACGAGCTCTGTTCCAATCATAAGACCGACAGAGCATTCTAAAATATTAATAGCATATTTATAAAATTCGGTATCCAAAATATCTTGATTTAATAAATTAAATGCATGTGGTCCCAAAATCATTCCTGCCAAAAGCCAACCTAAAATAGCTGGAAGCTTCAACTTTGAAACAGCCTTTCCAAGTAATATAGCCAATACAATTGTTAGTACATATCTTAATATCATTAACTAAACCTCCTTTACAATTCCATAAAGTATTATGTTTAACCATTCTACTATCATGTCTTCATGTTTTTCTATAACCGAATGAAAGTTTTTATTTTCTTCCGCTGCTTTTTGAAAATACTCATTAAACGAGTTTATTTGAATATCTAAAAATTTAACCGCTCCATCTACTGATATAGAATCCTTTAATGTAATTTTCGATAATTGATTTTTAAGAAAAGATAAATTAATCGTATCTAATTCCTTTTTTAAGTTATTCACCTCATGTTGTAAATGTGATGGTGTTCTCAATAAAGCATTGAAAAATAATCCCCTAAATTCGGTATGTTCTTCAAAAAATTGTGCTCTTATCTGCATATATCCTATAACTGCTTCTGATAAATCTAAACAATTGAAATTTTTTTGATTATAATATTCAATTAATGTTTCAAAACATATTTGAACACATTTTAAATACAAGTCATCTTTATCTTTGAAATAATGATAGATAATTCCCTTAGAAATTTGCCCTTTCTTACAAATACGATTTAAAGAAGCAGATTCATAATCATATGAATTAAATTCTTCAATTGCGTTGTTTAAAATTTTTTGAATCATTAATTCATTTTGTTTTGCTCTTTTCATAATTTGCCTCCATTTATGGATAATTCGGTTAACCATGATTATATTAACATTTATCGACCATATGGTTAATAAATTTAAAAAATTATTTTTATATCCTTATTATTTGCCATCATATTTTTTTATTCTTTTATTTTTTTGATTTTTAAATATCTATTAAGTTACAATGTGTACAAAACTATGTAAAATATTGTAAATTCGTATCATTTTTGATACTATGTAAATATATTTAAAATATATAATAATATATTTGGAGGTTATAATTATGAACGATAACCCAAAGTTAATCGTAATGCTAACACATAATGATAAAACTGTTGATAATGCTTATAAAATTTTTGATCAATGTAAAGACTCAAAAGCAAAATTTTGGGGATTTAAAGAAGAACCTCTACCAATTGACCAAATGAAAAAGTTATATGCTTACATGAAAAAATGTGGTAAAACAACTATTCTCGAAGTTGTGGCATACACAGAAGAAAAGTGCTTAGAAGGTGCTAAGAAGGCGGTCGAGTGTGGATGTGATATTCTTATGGGAACAAAATTTTTCGATTCAGTCAATGAATTTTGTAAAGAAAACAATCTTAAATATATGCCATTTGTGGGAAGGGTTGAAGGCCGCCCGTCTATTCTTAAAGGAACTATTGATGAAATGGTAAACGAGGCCAATATATGTCTTGAAAAAGGTGTCTACGGATTTGATTTATTAGGATATAGATATACAGAAAATGCCACTGAACTTAATAAAGAATTTGTTTCTAAAGTAAAAGCTCCAGTATGTATAGCTGGTAGTATAAACAGTTATAAAAGACTTGATGAGTTAAAGGACGCTAATCCATGGACATTTACCATCGGTGGAGCCTTTTTTGAAAATAAATTTGGTGAAAGCTTTAATGAGCAAATTAATAACGTATGTGATTATATGGAAAAATAGGAGGATTAAATGCTTAAGATTTTTTACCCTTATGAATATGTCGAAAACGTTTTTTCTATTGATTACAAGAAATTATACGATAAGGGCTATAGAGGAATTATATTTGATATAGATAATACCCTAGTACATCATGGTGATGATTCAACAAAAGAAATAGATGATTTATTTCAAACAATTCAAAATATAGGCTTTAAAACACTCTTATTATCAAATAACAGCGAAAAAAGAATTAAAAGATTTATAAAAAATATCGACTCTTTATATATACATGATGCTAAAAAGCCAAATGTAGATAATTATTTGAAAGCTATAGAAATGATGAATATAAAAAAAGAAGAAAGTATATTCATAGGCGATCAAATATTTACAGATATTTTAGGAGCTAATAAAAGCCAAATAGCTAATATATTAGTTAAATACATACGACTTGAAAACGAAACCAAAATAGGGAAAAGAAGACATTTAGAAAATCTAATTCTTAAATTCTATAAAAGAAATAAATCTTATACACACCGACTTGGTGATATTTTCCAAAAGGAGGTCGATTAAATATGCTATTCAAAAACAAAAATTTTTGCGAGCTTCATCCTATTTGTTACTCTATTTCTGTAAAAAAAGAAATTTTTAAAAGATACTTAAAAGATTTCTTGAGTAAAGAAAAATTTGCTAGCACTATAGAAAACGAAAAATTATCTAATATTGTTTCTAGCCACAGCTCTAATATAATTAAAAGAGGAAAAGGAATTGATATAAACCTCCAAAAAAATAAAGAAGTCAATATCATGCTAGCTTGTAAAAAAATCAATGGTATGATAATTCGTCCAGGAGAAGTCTTTTCCTTTTGGAAGACAGTAGGGCCTGCTACAAGTAAAAATGGATATAAAGATGGTCGTGTAATAGTAAATAATGAGCTAAAAGCTGGAACTGGTGGAGGTCTTTGCAATTTAGCGAATACAATAAATCTATTGATTTTACATAGTCCTCTAGAAATTACTGAGCTTCATAAACACTCTGACGCTTTGGCTCCGGATCAGGGAAAAAGAGTTCCATTTAGCTCTGGAACATCTATTAGCTACAATTATATTGATTATCGATTTAAAAATAATACTAAACAAAATGTTCAACTGCTTGTATGGTGTCAAGATGGAAAGCTATATGGAGAACTACGAAGTGAGAAAGAATTTCCTTGGAGTTATGAATTAGTTGAAGAAAATCATCATTTTGAAAAAAAAGATGATAAATATTATAGAGTTTCAAAAATTTATAGAAATACTACTGAAAAATCAACTGGAAAGATATTAGATAAAAAACTTATTTGGGATAATCGTTCAAAAGTTATGTACGATTACGATTTAATTCCTAAAGATCAAATCATAGTATAATATATATAGATAAATAGTGAACTGCACCCCAAATGTTGGACAGTATATTTATTATATTAGCGCCGACAGGAGGGTTTTTTTATTGGCTAAATTAACATACGAAGACAAGAAAGAAATAATTAGGTTGCATTTAGAAGAACATAAATAAGCATTAAAAAACACCTCCAATTATTCTTATATGAATTACTCACATATGAACAATTAAAGGTGTCTGTTTGTCATAATTCTTTAAATGTATTCCATTTAGAAATTATTCAGTTATTTCCCAGTTATGGTACACGTTTTGAACATCGTCATCATCTTCAAGTAAGTCTATTAATTTTTCCATAGCCTTTACTTGACCTTCATTTTCTAAAACAGTAGTAGTTTGAGGTATTAATTTAACACCAGCAGATACGAATTCATATCCTTTTTCTTGTAATGCATCTCTAACTGCATTGAAATCTTCTGGAGCTGTTATAACTTCGAATCCTCCATCTTCAGCAATTATATCGTCTGCACCAGCTTCTAAAGCATCGTCCATTAATTGGTCTTCTGTTACTCCATTTTCGTCTGATATTAATATTTGACCTTTGTTATCGAACATGAATGATACACATCCAGTTGTTCCTAAATTTCCACCGTTTTTGTCAAAATAAAATCTCATGTTACCAGCAGTTCTGTTTTTGTTGTCAGTTAATGTTTCTACTATAACTGCAACTCCACCTGGTCCATATCCTTCGTAAGTGTTTGCAACATAGTCTTCTCCAGAACCTGATGCTTCACCTTTAGATATAGCTCTTTTTATGTTGTCATTTGGCATGTTGTCAGCCTTAGCTTTATCTATAGCTGTTTTTAATGCTGCATTATATTCTGGATCTGGTCCACCTTCTTTAACAGCAACTGTTATTGCTCTTGTATGTTTTGTAAATACTGAACTTCTTTTTGCGTCTTGTTTACCTTTTCTATTGATAATATTATGTATACGACCCATAGTTTGTTTCACTCCTTAACTTTAATTTCGTTCATTTATAGATTTATAAATAAATCTCCCGATATAAATTCGCCCTTAATTTTGAATTATTTCCATTTATAAATCTATCGCCAAAGTAAATTTTAGCACAAAAACACGATTAAGTAAATTAGAATATTGGAGGTTTTGCCGCAGTATGTCTTTTATGTTCGCTAATTCTGTGAAGTCTGTCTATAATATCTAGATCTTTTTGAGGTACTTCGTCTCTTTTGCCTAATACAACCTTGTCTATCATATTGTATGTAGTTCCCATTTCGTTTTCGTCAGTTTGACCTTCCCATAGTCCAGCTGATGGTGCTCTATCTATTACATCTTGATGTACTCCTAATGCTCTAGCCCAATCGTAAACCTCTGCCTTCGTAAGGTTAGCTATTGGAACTAAATCTACTCCTCCATCACCGTATTTTGTGAAATAACCAGTATGTATTTCTGCTGCATTATCTGTTCCTACAACTAAATATCCTAGATCATTTGCAACAGTGTAAACAGTACTCATTCTAACTCTCGCTCTTAAGTTAGAATCAGCTGATCTTAGTCCATTTTCATTGTATAGTCCTTTTTCTTTAAGTGCTGATGTAACAGTGTTTAATATCATTTCTTGTGGTTCAGTTAAATCTAAATCTATATAATCAATGCCACATCCGTTTATAACCTTAAGTGCATCTTCTCTATCTTTAGGATTGCTGTTGATACTCATAATTACGCCTATAGAATTATCAGGAAATGCTTTTTTGATAAGATAACAAACTACTGCTGAATCTATCCCTCCTGAAACTCCTACTACTAAACCTTTGCATCCTGCTTCCTTGACTTTTTCTCTAAGCCAATCTACTATTTTGTCAATTTTTTGATTTATTTCCATTTATTTTGCCCCTTTCGCATAAAAATATACTCTTATAATACCACATTTTTTTAATAAAATTTATCCTATTATTTTTATTATTTAATTTGTATATTTATTTTTTATTTATACATATTTTTATCAAAATCGTAAATAATAATACAAGGTAGGTGAAAGTATGAATCCATTTAATTTTAAAAACTCTTTAATCGGCAGCTTTACTGGTTTTATCAACGGTTTGTTTGGTTCTGGCGGTGTGACTCTTTTAGTTCCTATCTTAAATAATATTCTAGGAGTAGAGGAGCACAAATCACATGCTACAGCGCTTGCCATCATAATATTTTTAACGACCGCGAGCTCAGCTATATATATTTCCAAGGGTACCTACGATATTCCCTCGACAATTCAAGCTTCGATAGGAAGTATAATAGGTGGACTTATCGGAGCTAAATTACTCAGCAAGGTTACTGGCAAATTTTTGAGAATAGCCTTTGGAATTGTTATGATAATAGCTGCATGTAGAATGATTTTTTATTAAATTCTAGGAGGAATTATGCTAATTGGAATAATCGGATTTTTTGCAGGAATAATAGGTGGAATGGGAATGGGCGGTGGAACAATATTGATACCTGCATTAGTACTATTTGCAAGTATAGACCCCAAAATCGCTCAAAGTATCAACTTACTATCCTCTATACCCATGACAATTGCAGCGTTAATAATACACACAAGGAAGAAAAACGTAGAAACACAACTCGTATTACCTATAGCATTATTCGGTATTGTGGGAGCTATATTAGGTTCTACACTAGCTGAATATGTTTCTTCTGAATCTCTTAGAAGATTTTTTGGAGTATTTTTATTAATTATAGGCATATTTGAAATACAAAAAGGTATCTCTCATAAAAATAAAACCTAAAAAATTTTAGGTTTTATTTTTAAATAAGATATTTTTATTGTGTAATTTTACTTATCAGATATAAGATAAATAACACGCTTAACTGTCGATTGATTATTCTGTGCAATACATTTAATATATTGAAGTTTTTTCTCATTAGATTTGTTAGATTCTTTTAAATTATTATTTTTGTCGATTTTATAAACTTCATCATAATTTATTAAATTGTCATCAAACTTATTATATGTATATGTATAAACATTAGCATTTTTATATTTCTTAAAATTTACTTTTTCTAAAATTGCTAAAAACTGATCTAAATATATATTTTTCTGATTTAATTCAACCTGGTCGTAATCCTTCAAAAAACCATCTTCCATTTTATTTACATCAGTTTCTCCATCCTTGTATGCTATTTGATAACAAGAGCCATTTGACATATCCTCATAAATTATAAAATATAAACTACGTATATTATCATTTTCATCTATATTCAACGAAAACTCCAATACCTTGTATTCGACATCATCATTTAATACGCTATAAATTTTTTCTAGATATTCACTTGCTATGTTTTTTAAAGCTATATATCCATCTACTTTATCATCATATTGAGAATCAATATTTTCTCTAATCCAAGTATATTGTATAAAATTAGAAAGTGTTACTTTGACCTTGCCATCCTCCTGCTTAATTACATCTTTTACTTTTTTATCTGCAATTTTTTCTTCTAATACATCTGAAGATAAAATTGTAAAACCAAATTCATCGCCATATTTAAGTAAAGAAGTACTGTAACAAAGTTTGCCTAAATAATTCAAATTGTCATCTACACCTGTCTGTATAAATGCATCTTGTTTCGATGAATCATTACTATGTGAAATAGGCGAAATTAAAATTCCACCTTTTCTATCGTATTTTCCATATGATTTAAAATACACCTTATAATCTCCATTTTCATAAGAAACTGATTTAATTTCTATCTTGCACTTCCCATCGTCATATATTATTTTACCTACATTACTATCTAAATCATTTAAATCAATTTGCATTTCAATATTTAAATTATATAATTCTCTACTTTTCACAATATATGAAGAATCAGCTTCTAAAAATGTCATTCCATATCTCCAAATACCTATTGTGCCATTTTTCCATAAAACTCCAGCTATCACAAGTATTACAATAAGAAAACTCAGTAATCCAATTAAAATATTTTTTTGCTTCTTATTTTTTAGTTTTTCTTCTGAAGTAACAACACTAGAAGATAAAGCATTCAGTAAATTTCTATAAAATTCTTCAAAACTTCCTTCATAAATCTCCTCAGGTTCCCTTCCTTCTTCTTGTGCATCAAATAGCAATACCAAGATATCCTCTAAAATTTCCTCTACTTGCTCTTTTGATTTTATATCTTCACTTAACATACTTTTTATTTTCTTATACTCTTTTGCATATTTATCCTGCAAAGATTTTAATATCTTTTTGTTTTCCGCTTTCAAATTTTTATTATTTGTCATGTTAAGCTTCCCCTTTCTTCATAATACTATCTACAATATTGCGAAATTCATTCCATACATTTTGAAACTGAATTAGTTCTTGCTCTCCCTTTTCACTCAAAGAATAGTATTTACGACTAGGTGCAGAACTTACGGGTACCTTTTCAATCTCAAAGAGCCCTTGCTTTTCAAGTCTGACAAGCATTGGGAATATAGTTCCTCCTGTCAAATCATTAAATCCATATTCTCTTAAACTCTCTACAATTTCTTTAGAATACAGTGGTTTATCCTTTACAACCATCAACACACATCCTTCTAAGATTCCCTTCGACATCTGAGTAATATTAATCATAAATATCACCTGCCTTTCACGTTACTTGTATTGCAAGTATTAAGTATATTGTAATGCAAGTAACGTAATTTTACAACAAAAAAGCAAACTTTTTTGTTTTTATAAAAGTTTGCTTTTTACTGTTATTCGTTAATTTTTAATCTTTTTTTCTAAGCTATTTAAAGTGAAAAAATCACTTATAGCATTATCATAATCGCCTATATGACAATAAGAATCTCCTCTTTTTTGATATGCTTCAATATCTGAAGGATTTCCTTCTATTGCAATAGAAAAATCATTTATAGCTTCCTTATATTTTTTTAGATTGTAATAAGCCAATCCTCTATAGTAATAGTTTCTATTTTGACTGTCATCTAATTCTATCGCCTTATTAAAATCATCTACAGCTTCATCGTATTTCTTTAAATCTAAATTAGCTGCTCCTCTTCCCATATAAACCATATAGCTATCATATCCATGTTCTATAGCTCTAGTGTAATCATCCTTCGCCTTTTCAAAGTTTCCTATTAAAGAGTATTCCTTGCCTCTATTGCAATAGGTTCTTCCTACTTTGTATCCCATCTTAATAGCCTTTGAAAAATCACGTATTACCTTTGTATGATTTTCCATTTGACTATATGCAAGAGCTCTGTTGTAGTAAGCTTCTCCATTTTTAGGATCTAATAAAATTACCTTATCTAAATCTCTCACAGCCTTCTTTAAATTGTCTTGTTTTAAGTGCGCAACTGATCTATTTAAATATGCTTCTTCATAATTTGGATCGATTTCAATAGCCTTATTGTAGTATTCAATTGCATTATTATTTTGATTCATTTGGCAATAGCAATCTGCCATTCCCAAATATCCCTCTTTCATGTTTGGAGCCAATTCAATAAACACTTTATAATCTAGTAGAGCATTTTTAAATTGTCTCATCAAATAATAGATTCCTGCTCTTTCATAGACCAATCTCTCATCGTATCTTTCAAGATTAATAGCATTTGTAAAATCCTTTAAAGCTTCTTTATATCTACCTAAATAAGCTAATATTCTACCTCTATTATAATAAGCACTTACATCATTTTCATCTAATTTTAAAGCTT
Organism: Intestinibacter sp.; assembly: GCF_034113885.1. Taxonomy (GTDB): domain Bacteria; phylum Bacillota; class Clostridia; order Peptostreptococcales; family Peptostreptococcaceae; genus Intestinibacter. The sequence goes on along the minus strand of NZ_JAXEWM010000036.1, from coordinate 10,138 downwards.
TAGTGTAATTTACCATAGCTTTGTCGTATTCTTTTAAATTGCTATAAGATACCCCTAAATTGTAATATGCAACTTCGTAGTTTGGATCTATTTCTATCGCTTTTTTATAATTTTTTATAGCTAAATCATTATCACCTAATCTACTATAGCAGACACCTTTGCCTCTATACGCTTCTTTGTAGTTTGGATCTATTTCTAAAGCCTTTTCAAAATCTTTTATTGCAGCGTAAAATTTTTCAAATTTAATATAAAATTCACCGCGATAGTAATATCCATCAGCGCTATCTTTATATTTTTCAATAATTTGATTTACGTATGCCATTTTTTCATTTATTTCAAATTCCATGTTGGCGTGATTTAACATATCTTGTATGAAGCTTTGTCGTTCTAAATCTTGTTGCAATTTATTTAAATTCTCAATATTATTTTTTATATCTATATTGTCCTTCTTCGCTAATTTAAATATATTTACTGCTATGAAAACCATAAATCCATACATAAAACAGAATATTATTATCTCTTCGTTTTTAGATAATTTCAAAGCAACTATAGCTAAAAATAAAATCCCTATTATAGCTAATGAAATTGCTATATGTCTTGATCTTTTAAGTCTTTCACCTTCCATCAGGACTATCCCCCCTCAATAAATCTACTGTCAAAAGAATTTTGTCTACCTAATTATAAAAGGATTTTCCCATCTTTTTCTGATAGATAGAAGCTCTCACTTTCGCCTACATCTGCAGTTCCACTTGTTATATCTATCATTTTGGCTTTAAGTGAATCAGCCTCTTCTTCCCTAGAATAAACTATAATTTCTACCTTTTCACTGTATAAGGTGTCTTTTATAGTGTAACCCATGTTCATTATTTCATTTTGTACTTTTCCTATTTGGTTGTAATCTATAGTTACACTTACTTCTTTGTATTTTACCTTTTGAATAATTTGTGCTGCTTCAATTCCTATCTTTGCACCCTTCGTATATGCTCTGACAAGTCCACCTGCACCTAGCTTGATACCGCCAAAATATCTAGTTACAACAACAACTACATCTCTTAGATCTTCCTTTTTTATGACCTCTAATGTAGGTATACCTGCTGTTCCCTGTGGCTCTCCATCGTCGCTGTAGCGTTGAATATTCATAGTTTCTCCTACAGTGTAAGCCCATACATTGTGAGTTGCATCCGTGTGTTTTTTCTTTATTTGATTTATAAATTCTACTGCTTCTTCTTCAGATTTTATAGGCTTTGCGTATCCTATAAATGTAGATTTCTCTACTACGTATTCATCTGAGCCGAAGTCATGTAACGTCTTATACGTCTTCATAACACTTCTCTCCCCCCGCCGTTAAATATTTCAAGGCTAAAATAGCCTCATTATATGCTCTTATAACGTATTCCTTTTCGTTTGCTTTTTTATTTTTTATAAGTCTTTGCAAGATATCGACTGTCTTATCATCTCCCACCTTGGCAAGAGCCTTAGCACAGTACTGTCTAGTCTGCGGATTAGAATCGTATAATCCCTTTTCTAATACAGCCTTGCTCTTTGAAGAAGATATTTTTCTAATAGCTGAATATGTTATCCTTCTTACATCTGAATGTCTGTGATTTGTCAGAGGATGAAGGATTTTTAAAAATCTATCATCCCTAGTTTCTCCAGTTGCCCAAATTAAGACAATTAAATCATCTGCATTTTTCTCTTTAAGTATTCTTTTGTATAACTCTCTTTTAAAATTTAGCTCTTTTTCTTGATCTAGGCTTAAATTTTCCATAAATTCAAGTCTAGAATCCTTTCCCAATTCTAAAAATTTATCCAATACATCCTTTGAAGATTCTATTTTTTGCTTGTTAGCCGATTTTATTTCTAATTTTGCTTTGATTAATTGATCATTTACTTCTGAAATCGGTATATTTCTAATCCTGCTAATTTGTGACACTGTCTTAGATTCAGTATAAAGAAGATACGTGATAAAATAATCCTCTAAATTATCGATATTGCTCCAGCTTATGTCCATATCTATTCTTCTACTATATATCCTTTGTACATATTGTAATCTTCTTCATCTAAATTAACTTCAAGCTTTGTTCCATTTTCAACGTATTCGAAGTTGTCTACACTGTATTTGTCTTTTATTTTGCTGAATATATTACCTTTGTCGTATGGAAGTAGTAATTTAACTTGATAAGTGTCTTCCATTAAAGCATTCTCTACTATTTTTAAAAGCTTATCCATATTTATGCCTTTTTTGGCAGAAATATAAACTCTATCTTCTCTATTTCTTGGATAAATATCTAATTCTAATTTGTCTATTTTATTGTAGACTAAAATAGTTTTCTTATCTGATGCACCAAGCTCCTTTAGAACTTCTTCTGTAGTTTGTTTTTGAAGTTCGTAGCTTTTGTTTGTAGCATCTATAACATGTAGTATTAAATCTGCATATTGCACCTCTTCTAGTGTTGCTTTAAATGCATCTACTAAATCATGTGGCAATTTACTTACAAATCCAACAGTATCTACTACTAAAAAGTCTCTCTTGTTTGGTAGAGTAGCCTTTCTCAAGGTTACATCAAGCGTTGCAAACAGCATATCCTTTACAAAGACTTCTTTTTCTGTTTCGTAATCCTTGTGTGTCTTTATTAATTCGTTTAATAGTGTAGATTTTCCTGCATTAGTATATCCGACAAGCGCAACTATTGGAATATTTGATTTTAAACGTTGAACTCTTTGAGTTTCTCTATTTTGCTTTACCTCTCTAAGCTCGCGTCTTATATCTGCTGCTCTATTTAAAATATGTCTTTTGTCTATTTCTAGCTTTTGTTCACCTGGTCCTCTAGTTCCTATCCCTGCACCAGTTCTACTCATCGCTCCACCCATTCCGTAAAGTCTAGGAAGTCTGTATTTCAACTGAGCAAGCTCGACCTGTAGCTTACCTTCCTTACTTAGAGCTCTCTGCGCAAATATATCTAGTATTAGGGCAGTTCTATCTATTATTTTTAAACCTATAAGATCTTCTATATTTCTCATATGTGCTCCAGATAATTCGTCGTTGAAAACTACCATAGTAGCACCAAGAGCATAGCAATAATCTCTTATTTCTTCGACCTTACCCTTTCCGATGAAATAAGCAGCATCTCTCGCTGGTCTATTTTGAATTACAGAGCCTACTACCTCTGCTCCAGCTGCCTTTACTAGTTCCTTTAATTCTTGCATAGATTCATTTATATCAATATCGTCGATTTTTTTCACATTAGTTGTTATGTTAAGGCCTACTAAAAGGGCCTTTTCTTTTTGATTCTCTTCCACATAATCACCTCTTTTTAGTTATTTTATAAATTAAACGTATTTATATTTTCAGTCCTATTATATCCTAATAATTATATCATTAAACCATAACTTTTATATGTATTTTTTTAATTTAGTTTATATTCATGCAAATTAAAACAAAGGAAGTATAAATAAAATCCTCTATACTCCCTTTAATCTATCTCGCTATTATTTCAATCTTATTAATTCTAAATATTTTTTAGCATTAGGGCTTCCGTTACTTTTCGCCTTTTCTAATAATTTAATTGCTTCATCTACATCCTTTTCGATTATTTTACCTCTATATAATTCAAATCCTAATTTTTCTTGATATAATGCATTTCCTTCATTTGACTTTTCTTTGTAGACCTCAATCAATCTATCCTTGCATCTATCGTCTCCAGCATCGACAAGCTTTTCGTATTCAACTACTGCCATGTCTATTTGACCTGATTCGTAGTATCTTTGACCTAATATGTAGCTTGCTTCTAATTCACCTTCATCAGATAATGCCTTTAATACATTTTCACTAAATCCACGGTAGATACTAGCCTTTGAAGGTTCAGCTTTACTATATTCTGATATAATCTCTTCTATAAAGTCCTTAAACATATTTTCCATATTATCAAACCCATCAAAAACTATTTTTGACGGATCGATTTTTGCTGGTGCTAGTCCAGTTATTTGTCCACTTTGTGCTTCAATTTGACTTAATTTTTCCTCCATTGATTCTATAGTTTTTTGTTGTTTCTCTAATGCACTATTGAAATGTTCGATTAAAGATTCGTATTGTGCATCCATTTTTTTCAACAATTCACTTTGAACAAATGTATCAATCCTCTTATTAAAAGCAGTTATCCTTTTATCTAGCTCTCTTACATTTTTTGATACAGCATTGAAGTTTATCGCGTTACTATTTTTCATAATAGATTGAATCTCTTCGCTGAACTTTGAAATAGTTTCGATTAAACTTTCTATACCAGATAAATCCTGATCTATCGTCTTTAAGCCCTCTATTGTACGAGATACCTTGTCTTTGTAGGTTGTTAATTGGTCTATCTTTTGCTTAGTTAAATCTATCTGCTTTAAACCATCTAATTTAGATATAGATTTATTAAACTCATTTAAACTAGCCTCTAAACCATTTAATGACACACATATTTTTTCACTATTTTCATTAAAATTATCGATTGAATTTATTATACCCTTTGTATTTATCTCATTATTTGCCATAATTTCTCTCCCCATTTTTAGTTAAACTTACTGTTTATATTTTTCATCATTTTATTTATGCTGTTCATTTTTTCTTGAATTTCTGATTGCAATTTTTCTGTTTTAAGTATTTTATGTCTTAAAATATCATTTAATTTATCAAATTTAGATGAATATTCATCGTATAAATCGCTAAAATCGATATTTTCCTTTTCTAGACAATTATAGAACTCCTTAAGCTGTTTTTCGTAAGATAAACTATCTATATACAAGTACATAATAGCAAATTTTGAAAACTCATATGATTTTTGGTAATACCCTTGAGCTAGCTTGTATTCGCCTATTTCAAATAATTTATCTCCTCTCTCTTCGTAATTGCCATCCTGTTCAAATAAATCACATAAATCTGCTAAGCTATTTGAATTTGGCTCTATACTTCTAATAAAGTAGTTTTTCGCAACTGAATATTTTTCATCATTGAAGAACTTCATACCTAGATTAAATAAATCTATGCTATCTCCAACTACCTCTCCTAAATTCAAATCCTTAAAACGACTTATGCTTTCAATATATTTTAAATCGTCACCTAGCTTTTCTTTGATTTCATTTAGTATTTGTGTTTCCTTTTCTTCTATTAAAACTAAATTGTAATTAGCTCTAGTTATAGAAACATAAAATCTATTAAAATAATAGCTGTAATGACCTTCCTTTATATCGTCCTTTTTGTATATCTCTTCGTAAATATCAGCATAATCAGACAGGATATTATAGGCTATTATATTGTCGAATTCCTTGCCCTTAAACTCTGATATTGTAAATGCATTTTTGCAGTCGTATTTTTCCTTTAAATATTCCTTTCTCTCGTCATCAGAAACTATAAGTGCAACCTTCGCCGAAGCATCTATTTCTCTAAATACGATTTTAAGGTTATCCTCTGTAGCTTCAAGCTGCTCTATTATTCCAGATTTATTGTTTTTAGTAACCTCATCTTGTCTATCTTCTTCTTTTCTTGCAGGAAGTTTTTCGTTGATAATTCCATTTACTATATTATTCATCTTCATTATATTTATGGAATTTCTGAAGTTCTCGTTAAGTCTTTGCACCTCGTATTTATATCCATATAGGTAAAATAGCTTTGTAAGTCTTCCTATTTTGAAGAAAGTAGGATTGATAATTTGATTTGGATCTCCAGCTAGTAAAATCTTTCTCGTTTTATTTCTGCCGTAGATTTCTTGTTCTTTAGCCAATAAAAACAGCATATATATTTGAACCTCAGTAAAGTCCTGAACCTCGTCTATTACTACATATTCATAGCCTATAGATTTTTCTTGGATTAAGCCTTGTAATTCAAATGCTATATCGTTTATATCGTAATATCCATTTTCAACTAGCCAATCGTTGTACTTCTCAGTTATAGAGTAAATAACCTCTCTATCTTCTTCAGAAAAAATTTTATAATCCTCTACTATTTTTTTGCTGCTTTTTATGTAATATTCTTTATTTACTATGTTAGGTTCCTTTCTATCCCAATCGACATACATAGAGCCTTTTAGTATTCCGAATATTTCACTGTAGATAATATTTTTTTCATTCTCGTATTTTTTGATAAATTTTAAAATATTACTGTCTCTTGAAGTTCTATACAGCCAATTTAAAAACTTTGTAAAGCTTTTATCATAGGAGTTTTGAGTTATTATTTTTAATCTGTCTATTTTTTTGTCGTTGTATTTATAATTGATTTCTGTGCATATATCCTCAAATGTTCTTATGTCTACATATTCGTTTAGCTCATAGTAACTCTCCATTACCTTTGATTTTACATATTCCTTTAGATTGTTAGAAAAAGTAACGTATAGTATCTTATCTGTAGTTCCGCTATTTTTTATTTTTTCTACCATATCTGGAATTAAGTTTATAGTCGATAAGGTTTTACCACTTCCAGCTATTCCTGATAGTATAAATGGCTCTGACTTTTGTATAAATGAATTTATATTATTTGCTTGCTCCTTAGTCAATACCTCTTGATATATGATTTCTTTGTCGTTGAAATTCATAGATCTAAATGTCATATTATTTTCTTGCATATCATTGTCAGAAACAGCTGCTCTAAGAATATATTTCTTGCTTTTATTTTTATTTAAGCTTTTAAATTTGTTTTGTTTATAGAAATTACTGTTGATTTTTTTTGATACCTTTAGCGCTTCTCTCTCTTGATCGTTGTGTTTTGCTATTGAAAACAATATAATACCTTGTTTATCCTTATTATCTCTAGTACTGTATCTTTCAAAATCAAATTCATTCTTCTTAGAGTAATCATCTACAAAGCATGCTATTATTCTGTCGCTATCGTTAACCTTATTGTTAAAATCAAACCCATAGATTTTATTATTGACACCTTCGTATTTTTTAAAACCTAGACTCTTGAAATTTAACGCTCCATTTGTTGAATTTAGACATTTATCAATCTTTACTACTAATTTTTTTAAGTCTCTTTCTAGATTTCTATCTTTAACCTGTTTAAATATAGTTTGCTCTAAGAATACATTTATATTTAAGTCGTCGCTAAATAAGATATCGTCCTCTAGCTCAATATCCTCAGCTACTTCTTCAATCGCATCATCTTCATAATCTTCAGCTATTTTATCTTCTTCAACCTGCACACTGTCATTGTCCTCTTTTTCATCGCATTCTATACAGCTTTCTTCGATATAATCATCGTTATTCTGGTTATTTTTTTTACGACTGATTTCATTACATTGTGCTAGATAGAATTTAGCATCCTCATTGTCTATACTAGCTAACTCATTGTACAATTCAAAAGCCTTTTCCTTATCTACATCTATTCCTATTCCATGCTCATAACATTGTGCCAATTTTAAAATACCTTCTTCGTGTTCTATGTCGTATAGCTCTTCATATATTGAAAAAGCCTTTTTATAATCTACATTTGTGCCAATTCCTTCCTCATAGCAACGTCCTAATAAATACTTTGCATCTTCATTTCCATTGCTCATGGCTTTTTTATATCTGTTAAATGCCTTCTTGTAATCCTGCTTTACACCTATGCCATTTTCGTAACAATATGCAACTCTAAGCTGTCCCTTATCATATCCTTTATTAGCACAGTTTTTATAACAGTCAAACGCTTTTTCAAGATCTATATCTGTTCCTACACCTAGCTCATAGTAAATACCTAGACAATACTCTATATTAGGATTATTTTTATCCTCAATCGATTTTACTATATTAAATGCTTTTTCCTCATCTATTTCTGTCCCTATTCCCTGCTCATAACAAATAGCAAGACAGATATTTGATTCTATATGACCTTGCTCTGCTGCTTTTTTATACCACTCAAATGCGTCGTCTCTACTTTCTTCCGTTCCTAGACCATTCATATAGAAATTTGCCAAATTATATTGTGCCTCAGACAATCCATTTTCTGCTGCTTTTTTATACCATTTAAATGCTTTTTTATTATTTTCCTCGTTATCCCTTCCTTTATCTGAAATAAAATAATAATTTCCCAAGCAAAATTGCGCATCTAAATCGCCTTCTTCTGCTTCCTTTTCTAATTCTAAAACTACAGATTTTTTTATTTTTTTATTTGCAATTTTAAAATCCTTTTCATTTTTCAATTCCTTTTTCATATCTTCATTTTCTGGTTTTGAAGTCATCTTAAACAATTTTTCTCTAAATAGCTCTTCAAACCTATGCATTTTAATTTTAAAATCTGTAGTTATGCTAAAAAACAACTCCATAGTTGAAACTTCTCTAAAATCCCTCATAAGCATTCTCCTTAAAAATTTCTATATTATAAGTATAATAAATTGAGTCAAAATAGTATAATAAAATTATCTCATATTATAATTATAAAATAAATTTTGGAGGTACAATTAAATTGAGTTACAAATTTTTTAATAATAACAAGTGCGAGTATTTTCCATGTCATAAAACAAATGACCTAGAAAATTTTAACTGTTTATTCTGTTACTGTCCTTTATATGCTTTAAAGGATAAATGTGGCGGTAATTTTAGATACACAGAAAAAGGTATAAAAGATTGTACAAATTGCACTCTTCCACATAAAAGGGATAATTACGATTATATCATAGGAAAATTTCAAGAAATTGTAGAAATAACAAAGCTAGATAATGAGTAAAAAAAATGAGTTAGATGAATTTGCGCCATCTAACTCATTTTTTTCGTCTCATAGTTTTTGTTTCAGTCTTAACTTGATAAATCAATCATATCATTTATTTTGTTTCGTTTCAATCTTTTTTAATCTTGGAAATTTATTTTTTTAATTAATTTATATATCAATTGCAGTATTATACTTACAATCAACATCATAATTAAAATTGTAATTCCCATATGCATAAAAAATTCCTCTGGTAGCATATTGATAACTGGATCTAGCTGCGGGTCGAAAATCCAATAATCATTGCTAAACATTATTTTATGAAATAATATAAAGCAAGCATTAAAATTTATAGCAATTGGAATCGCCAACAACACAGGCATTATTATTATCAATATCGATGAATTTTTTAAAAATTTAAATTCTCTTTTTCTAACTTGTAAAATACCGCCTACAATAGCTATAACTCCGCAAATCATAGTAAGCAATTTTACATTTTGAAATATATCTCTAACCTCTTCAAAGTGAATTTTTCCAGCGTTAGAAGAAGCTAGTGTCGGTAATTGGAATTCACCTACATTTGAGTTAAGATTATAGTCGATTAGATAATCATAGTTTTTTATAATTTCCTCTTTAGATAATCCACTCATAGATTCTATATTTAATTTATCTATATCATTATAGTAAATATCTCTTATATTTAGAGTTACGATAACTGATACTCCTATCATCGCCAACGCTAAGCACAGAGATACAACAATATTTGATAACCTATTCAACAGTTATCATCCTCCTTCAGTTTACTCATTTTCCGATATAAGTATCACTGATATTAAACTATTTTTGTAGTAAAATCTTCTATATTCCAAACATCATCTACTATATCTCCGTAGAATTCAGGCTCATGGCAAACTAAAAGTACAGTTCCTTTAAATTCTTTGATAGCCTTCTTTAATTCGTCCTTCGCTTCCACATCTAAGTGGTTTGTAGGTTCGTCTAGCACTAAGAAATTTATATCCTTTAGCATTAATTTACATAATCTAACCTTAGCAGCTTCTCCCCCGCTTAGAACTCTAACTTGACTTGTTATATGTTCGTTAGTAAGTCCACATTTAGCTAAAGCTTGTCTAACCTCGTAGTTAGTTAAAACTGGATATTCTTGCCATACATCTTCTAGAGCTGTATTGTAATTTTCCATAGAGCTTTCTTGCTCAAAATATCCAACCTCTAAATAATCTCCTAGCTCAACTTCACCCTCAAAGGGTTTTATAATTCCAAGTAAAGTCTTTAGAAGAGTTGATTTTCCTATACCATTCATACCCTTTAGAGCTATCTTTTGACCTCTTTCTAGCTGGAAATTTAAAGGCTTAGTTAATGGCTCATTATATCCTAACACTAAGTCCTTTGTTTCAAATATTATTCTAGCTGCAGCTCTTGCATTTCTAAAAGCAAATTGAGGTTTTATTTTTTCTTTTGGTTTTTCTA
>NZ_JAXEWM010000035.1:0-3776 GCF_034113885.1 Intestinibacter sp. | reverse complement strand
ATGGAAATTTTTCCATCTCTGCTTGGATATAGTATTTCTTACGATGAGGGCATACACCCCTACCTTTTTCATACGCTTCTCAAAATCCTTTAAAAACATGTTTCCTCCTAAAAATCTCCTACATTTAATATCTCCTGAGGTATATACAATCTCGATTTTAAAATATCCTCTATCTCACTTTTATAATATTTATCAAAATAACTCATAAATTTACTATCTATTTTCTTATTTTGATTTTCGCTCGAAACAGGAAGATTTATACCTAGATTTTTATATTTTTCAATCATTTTTTTATATCCCTCTACAAAAGGTTCAATCTTATACTCCTCCTCGAATATCTCCGAAAGCTTCTCATATATCAAAATCCCCTCGTAATCTAAATCCCCAAAATAGAGCAATTTATTCTCGCGATTAGACAAATACGGCTCCACACAGAGATCAAAATCCTCGAAGCTCTTGTAGATACTCTTGCCTCCGCCGTATATTATAGTAGAAATATCCTCTCCAATTATAGCCTTTCCATCTATTACGAGATTTCTCATGCTGTAGAAGGTGTCTTTATTTTCTATTATAAGTACATTTTGCGGAGTTTTTTTATCTCTAGAGTAGTAAGAAAGCGGCTCTGTCGTGTTGTAAAAATTCAGGAAGTCTTGATCTATACCTAAATTTTTGATAAGAGTTTTGCCACCCTCTTTTTGCAAAAATTTCTCCCTATGCCATATCTGAAAGCTTCTCTCGTTCATTGATACTCTCGTGTTTAGCTGTTCCATATTATTGTCGAGAAATTTGCTAAGCATAAGTATGTTATCTCTGTCTTTTTCGTAAAGTACTTGATTTTTTAAGTATTTAGATACATCCAAATTGTGATTTACAGTGTATAAAAGCTCATCTGTGTAGTCTTTTACATCATTTTTTCTTATTATCATGTATCTATTGTAAAGAGCTGGACTTTTTCCGTTCATTTTACTAGCCTTGATAGGTTTTATATCTTCTTTGTCGATAAGTTCGTTTACTAGATTGCATAACTCGATATAATTTTTCACATCAAAATAGCTTTCAATTTCTTTTAGCGAAACTTTATTTTGCTTTAATTTTTTTATATCCTTCATATCTTTCTCCTCGATATATATAGTGTATAATACAAATCTTACTTATATTTTACTATAATATGCTCGATATATTAATCTTATATTTTAATTTAAATCTACATTCTATCCAACATTTTTTCAGCAATCTGCTTTAATTCTATCTTAGTTTCTTCACTATCTTCCTGTTTATTCACTTCATTTCTGCATTTTCCACACAAAACTACCATATTCAATACACTATCTTCTTCTACATCTCTTGGTTCTATTACATATATATTTAAATAATCTATATTTTTTATTTCCTTGCCACAACGTTCACAACATCCATTTGCAGCCTTTAAAACACTGCGTTCTCTTTTTGCTAATTTCCTTACTAAATGTAAATCTGTATTTGTACTGTGTTTTATTTTTTTAACTTTCTTTTTTTTATCATCTTTGTTATTATTATTCTTTTGCTTGTTATTCTTATTCTTCTTCTTACTCTTTTTCTTGCTACTTTTTTTATTTTTTAAATTATGCACATACTCTTCGTCTTCTGCAAAGCTATCTTTTCGTCTTAAATATTGAATATGCATAGCTGTCCCAAAATTGCATCTATGTCTTCTTTCTGATATCATAATTTTCCTCCAATAGGTTATAATTTGTTTGTAAAAAAGACAGCAATTTAATTCACTGTCTTTTTTACTCTGGTAAATTTCAACTAATCAATACCTAAAGCTTCCTTAATATTATCAATTCTATCCTTACAATATCCAGTATTTAATTTTTCATATTCACGAATACCTCTTATAGCTTTGTCATCTTGAAAATCAAGAGCATATAACTCTATCAAATCCACCATAATTTCATATTTAAACTCACCATCTTCTAGTAAATCTAAGAGCTTCTTTCCATATTCTATTGCCAAGAAAAATCTTTCTGTATAAAAGCAACAGTTCATAAGTGCACACAAACAATCTACATTATCTTTATCTTCATAAAGAGCTTTTTTATATTGCTCAATAGCCTCATCATAAGCGCCTAAATAATCTAAATAGCATCCTCTTTCATAAAGAGTTTTAAATGAACGTTCTTTTTTAATAGCTAAATTGATATATCCTATGGCTTCTACTGGATTTTCATGATAGCCTTCAAGCTTATCTATTAATTCGTCTACGCTCAACCCTGTATCTTCTGCTATTTTTTCTAAATCGCTTTTTTTGATTTCGACATCTACGAATTTTCCTTTGTAATTTTCTATATAGTCTAAAACTTGTGGTATAAATTCATTTTGTGCATATGCTGATTCTGCGTACCAGATGCTGCTTTGACCTAGACCCTTGCCTTTTCCATTTTTAGAAGCTCTTGGAACTACGAAGTCTCTATCACTCTCAGGTATTAAATAGCAATTCTTGGCATCTGCTTTGAAATTGTATTCTAAATAATCATAACCCATAACTGGAGCTATTGTTTGTTCAGTATTTCTATACATTATTGCATTTTTATACCATCCTACGATTTTACAGCTTATACTGTCAGTCGCTACCCATACTACTGTAACTCCTTCTACAACATCTTTGTCTGCGTATTTTTGATCTAATCTCTCTATATGTAATGAGTTTCCTCTGTTTTCTATAAAACCATAACATTTATGATTTAAATCCAAGAAATTAGTACATTCACACGCGTCATTATTTTCTTTTACAAAGCTTCCTCCATTTCTAGGAATGTCATTATCTTTTATTCCTTTGTATTCCTTCATCCAAGCTATATTACAAAATATCACTTTTTGTTTATTCATAATTCTTACCTCTTTTCTTGTTTTATTTTATATTAAAAGTTTAACATCTAAGATAAGACTTTTGTTGGACAGGCTGTCCACTATTTTTAAAGTGCATATTCTATATCAAAGTCCTTCAATTTATAATCTAAAAAATACTCATGCTCATTAAAATTTGGATACATTCTCTCCTTTTTTCTAAACTCTGGTGTATGATATGGAAATTCTTGATGCAAGCATTCATGGTAAATTATAAATTTCAAAACCTCTTTTTTTATACTTTTTGAATTAAGCAATGCATTTATCTCTATTAAATTTGTATTTTGATAATAGCATCCAAAATAATATTTATAAGGCTTGTCAGTCCATTTAATTTCAGGTCTTTTAAATCCATCAAATAGATTATCACTTTGTTCTTTTATAACTTCAGTTAATAAATTTTGTAAAGCATCTTTTATAGGATATGGTGATAGACCATAAGATTCCTTTGATACTTCTTCAATCTCGGCACCAAAAGGTATATGACCGTTTGGGTATAGAGTAAAATCCACAACTATTTTTCTATAATTTTCTTTATTTCCATATAAACTATCTATCAAATCCTTATTTTCATCGTATATTTCATCGATTTTTTGACTTTCTTTATGCTTCCATTCTCGATTATTTATTATTTCTTGCGCAATTTTATATGGATCTATTTTGTCGCGTTGTTCAAATTTAATAAATTCAGGAAATTCATTTTCTTCATATATATAATCAAATATCATATTCAAATCCTGTTCACTAGGTAGTACTCCAAAATTACTAAAAAAGCTGTATAATACGTGATTTACTGTAAAGTTTTTAGATTTTATATAGGATTTTATGACTCCATTTTTGACCTGCAAATCTATAGATTTTTTAAATTTTTTATATCCTTCTAGCTGATT
>NZ_JAXEWM010000034.1:0-3767 GCF_034113885.1 Intestinibacter sp. | reverse complement strand
TACTTATGAAGGGATTTGTATTCGCATTAACTGAATTAGATGAGCTTCCAAGTACTGTATTGCTTTACAACTCAGGAGTAAAATTATCTACTCAAGGCTCTAAATCTATTGACGCTTTAAAAACACTACAAGCACAAGGAGTAGAAATTTTAAGCTGTGGTACATGCTTGAATTACTATGATTTAGCAGATAAGCTAGAAGTTGGTGAAGTTACAAACATGTATTTTATAGTTGAAAAAATGGCACAAGCTGATAAAGTTATAAGACCATAAATATTGGAATAATTATTTAGAAGGTAGGGCTCAAAAAATAATTGTAATTTTTTAGAAAAATTATTTTATATTCGACTGTTGAAAATGACAAAATATTCAAATCGTATATTCTATAATATATTTAATAAAGTTTTTCAATATATAAATTTAACCATAATATGATTAAGTAAGGAAAAGGAGAAAATCTAATGTATTTAGATTATTATATTTTTGAAAACTTACTGATTAACTATATTATTATAAGTTGTACGACTTCTATTACTAAGATATACAGCAAAAAATACAGGCAAGTATTAGGCGCAGTAGTAGGAACTATCTACAGTGTTATGTATATTTATAAGGAATTAGCAATTTTTTTTACCATACCTTCTAAATTTATATTTATCGTAATAATAGTTCTAATTTCCTTTGATATAACTAATAAAAGAGATTTTTTTAAAATACTTTTTAGCTTCTATCTAGTAAATATATTTATATCTGGAAGTGCTTATTTCGTAATCTACTTCACAGGAATCGACCATATCACAATATCTCTTATCATAATTTGTGCTTATATAAGCTGTAAATTATTGAAAAAGATAATCAATGATTTTAGGATATTAAAGCATATTGAGAACCTCACAAAGGAGATAAGTATTTCTATACTAGATCAAAATATAAAATGTATTGCGTTGTTAGATAGTGGAAATTTACTCCAGGATCCCGTCAGTAAAAGCGATGTTGTAATAATCAAGGCAAGTCTTTTAGAAAATTTTTTACCCAAAGATTGTAATTTTGAAAAAATGGATATTTCAGATATCCAAAGCATAACCGATAATCTGAGCCCAAAGATTTCATGTAGAGTAAGATTAATTCCGTATAAACACGTTGGAGATAACAATGCAGGAATGCTCTTAGGGATAAAGGCAGATTATTTAAATGTAGATGATAAAAAAATAGGTAATATTATTCTTGGAATATCAGATTTTAAGGATAAAGAATACAGTGCAATTTTAAATCCAAGGATATTATGTTAAAAAGGAGGACTTATCGTTGATATTACTATTAGAGGATTTTAAAAGAAAAATACTTATGAGGTTTATAAAAATAGGAAGTAAATTAAAGCTAATAAACCCAGATAGTATTTACTACATGGGAGGAGTAAACGTATTGCCTCCACCGCTTACACTACAGGAGGAAAAGGAATTACTACAAAAACTAGAATACGATGAAAATATAAAAACTATTTTAATAGAGAGAAATCTTAGATTAGTAGTCTATATATCTAGAAAATTTGAAAATACAGGAATAGATATGGAGGATCTAATCTCGATAGGTACGATCGGACTTATAAAAGCAGTAAATACATTTAATCTAGAAAAAAATATAAAGCTAGCTACATATGCATCTAGATGCATAGAAAACGAAATACTCATGTGCCTTAGAAAAAACAACAAGAAAAAATCAGAGGTATCCTTTGACGAACCGCTAAACGTAGATTTAGACGGAAATGAACTCCTATTATCTGATGTTTTAGGTACAGATAATGATGAGATTTACAAGATAATTGAGGAGGAAATAGATAGAAATTTATTGTTTATGGCATTGGATAAATTATCAGATAGAGAAAAGCAAATTATGGAATTAAGATTTGGTCTCAGTACAAAGGGAAAAGAAAAAACTCAAAAAGAAGTCGCTAATATCCTTGGAATATCTCAATCTTATATTTCTAGATTGGAAAAAAAGATAATTTTTAGACTTAAAAAAGAGATGAAAAAATTTTTATAAAAATAAATAAGTGCTCATTAAAAGTATAAAAATATATGATGTGTAAATAATTTCATATATAGAATCTTTTAAGAGAGGACTGAAATTTATGATTATTAATAAAGTTGAAATTTGTGGTGTAAATACATCAGAACTTCCTGTACTTAAGCCTAATCAAATGAGAGAGCTATTAGTTAAGATAAAACAAGGTGATGAGGAGGCGAGACAAAGATTTGTAAAAGGAAATTTGAGATTAGTTCTAAGTGTTATACAAAAATTCAATAATAGAGGAGAAAACGTAGATGACTTATTTCAAATAGGATGTGTTGGACTTATAAAAGCTATTGATAATTTTGATTTAAGTCAAAATGTAAGATTTTCTACTTACGCTGTTCCTATGATTATAGGAGAGATAAGGAGATATCTTAGGGATAATAATCCAATTAGAGTTTCACGTTCTCTAAAAGACATAGCTTATAAAGCTCTACAAGTAAGAGAGAGATTGATAAGAACTAATTCAAAGGAGCCTACGATTTCAGAAATTGCTAAGGAATTAGATATGGAGGTAGAGTCAGTAGTAATGGCTCTTGACGCTATACAAGATCCGATATCTTTATTCGATCCAGTTTACCAAGACAATGGAGATGCTATATTTGTAATGGATCAAGTACAAGACAAAAAAGACACAGATGAAAACTGGCTAGAGCAAATAGCTTTAAAGGAGGCTATAAAAAAATTGAGTTCAAGGGAGAGATTAGTCCTTGATTTAAGATTTTATAAAGGGAGAACTCAAATCGAAGTGGCAGATGAAATCGGTATTTCACAAGCGCAGGTATCTAGAATCGAAAAAAACGCCTTAAAAAATATGAGAAAGTATATTTAAATATAAAATCGAAGCAAATAAAACTGTCGTATAAGTGATTTAATGATCGCTTTATGGCAGTTTTATTTTTACAATATATTTACAAATCACTAAAAAGTTTGATTATTTTTAAATAATGTGTAAAATAAAACTAAAAGGAAAATAATTATAAAATTTATAGATAATATCATAGTGAATTTTTTCTTGTTGTAAATAATAAACTTATATAAGAAAATCTTTATTTTAAAGATTTATCTATTAAGAGCACATGTATATTGCTCAAAAAGGGGGAATTTAACTATGATGAGAATATCCGACATTATGGAAAAAGAAATAATAAATGTAAAAAACGGTAAGAAGTTAGGTTTTATAACAGATATAGATTTAGATATCGAAAGTGGCAAGGTATCGTCCTTTTCAATAACAGGAGCGTCAGGGAGTTTTTTTTATAGAGGCACAGAGGTTGATACTGTATTTTGGAGAGATATCTTGAGAATAGGCTACGATACTGTACTTGTGAATATAGGTTCAAGTTTAAATTTTGATAAAGATCAAATCGATATCTAAAAATTAAATCCTACCTAACTGAGGAGGAAGAACATGCAATGCCCATATTGTAATTATAAAGAATCTAAAGTCGTAGATTCTAGACATACAGATAGTAAATCTATCAGAAGAAGAAGAGAATGCGAGTCTTGCAAAAAGAGATTCACAACCTACGAAACAATTGAGACAACACCTATAATGGTAATAAAAAAGGATAATAGTAGGGAAATATTTGATAGAGAAAAAATAAAAAGAGGAATAATAAAATCGTGCGAAAAAAGACCTGTTTCAATAGAACAAATAGAGAGTATAATTTCTTATGTAGAAAATGAAATAAATAA
>NZ_JAXEWM010000033.1:0-6998 GCF_034113885.1 Intestinibacter sp. | reverse complement strand
TTCTAAAATAGATTCAATAACTATGATCCCGTTAGCTTCTTTTGGAAATGCTGTCGGAACATTTACAGCGCAAAATATAGGTGCAAATAAAGTCGATAGAGTAAAAGAAGGGCTAAGGAGTAGTTTAATTATAATAGCATTGATGAGTTTGATTATATTTTCTGTATTGTTTATTTTTGGACAAAATATAATAGGATTATTTCTAAATCAGAATCAAAGTTCTGAAGCTGTAAGTTTTGCTGTTAAATATTTGCACATAGTTTCTGGGTTTTATATTGTCAAAGGATTTATGAATGCTTACTGCGGAGTGCTAAAAGGAGCAGGTGATATATCTGTATTTGTATGGGCTACAATACTCAATTTCCTGGTTAGACTTATAATAGTTTATGTATTTTCAAATGCTGTAGGGCCATCTATTATATACTACGGTGTACCTATAGGTTGGTTTGTAGGACTTTTGATAGGATATTTGAGATATAAAAGTGGAAAATGGAAATATAAATCGATTGTTAAATAATTTTTTAACAATAAATTATAACTTTTATTATATTAAATAATAAATTTAATATAATGTATAAAAATATGTTGAAAAATAAGATAATTTATCATACAATAAAATATATAAAAATTAGAAAACAAATAAAAAAGATAGAGGAGCGAAAATTAAGAGTATCAACGAGGAGTTAAGCGCGTTGAATCGTTGAGAAAGGAGTTTTTGCCGAAGAGTACGACTGATGCTTTAAGGTCGTATATCTGGGGGAATACATAATATGTATTTCACTGTCACCATTTGGTGGAGGGCTATCATTTAAGGAAATTTTCGGAAAATATAAACCTTAGGTGTGAGCCTGAGGTTTTTTTAATTTAAACCTCAGAAATACTTTTTTATTGTTAATAGTTTTATGGGGGTAATAAAATGATAAAAGTAATTATACCGGTAGTAGCACTACTTGCTATTATACTATGTAAAAAAATACCTAAAATAGGTGGAAATGTAAATGCAGGTCTACTTATTGCAGGTGCATTATCTTTAATATTAGGAGGAGTATTCAATCCAGTAGATTGGTTTGCAGCAGGGATTGACGGTGTAGACAAGCTGGCATGGGTAATATGCTTATCAATATTTGGTAGTATATACGCATCTACACAGGTTAAGCTTGGAACAATAGACACAATAATGGGATATTTAAAAGCAAGATTTGAAAAATACCCTAGAGTATTGATTGTATGTATTATATTAGTATTAGTTTTAGCAGGTTCATTATTAGGTGATGCAATAGCTGCTTCTACAGTAATCGGAGTTTTAACTATAGGGGTTCTAGCATCAATGGGAATAAGTGGAGAAAAAATAACTTGCCTTATAGTTATGGGTGCTTCAATGGGTTCTATAATGCCACCTATAAGTCAAGCTCTTGCATTATCAGCAGCACTTACAGGAGCAGATCCTGATGCAGTTTTAAGATATGGATATATTACAGTTCCAATAATCGTAGTTTTAATGTGTATCTATGCTAATATAATTTTTATAGATAAAAAGACAAAAATACCTCATCAAGATAGACAAGGTAAGCCTTTTGATATAATAAAAGAAAATTGGACATCATTAATACCATTAATAATATTAATATTAATAGTTGTATTTAGAACTACTACTATTGGAGGCGTACATTTTGATTTAGTTCCTGAATTATTAGGAAAAGTTATGATATCTGAACAATTAGATTTATATACTGCATTATCACAAATATCAATATTAAAGGGTGTATCAAATGGTATAGTTTTATCAATAATATTTGTGACAGTAGTATCATTTATGTTCCCTAAACTAAAGGGTGAAGCTAAAAACTGTATAACAGAAGGTATGGCAAATGTTAAGACTACAGTTTTAATACAAATATGTGCAGGATTTATGCTAGGTTGCTTCTACGCTGGAGGGCAAATAGACGCAGTTCAAGCATTTGCACAAGGATTAAACGAAAACTTACTTAAGATAGGTGGAGCAGGATCTATGGCACTTATAGGAATGCTTACAGGTTCTCAATCAACTGTCCAAAATGTAATATTCTCATTCTTTGGACCAGCGCTTATATCTATAGGAATGGATCCAGTTCAAGTGGCAGCAGCAGGTGCCCACTTAGCAGCAGGTGGTATGGGACTTCCACCAGCAGATTTAACTACTTTCTGTGTAGCAGGTATAGTTGGTTCTATGGTTGGTAAGGAAGTAGACCCTATTAAATCAATGATTATGATGGTACCTATGTGCTTGACTATGATTGCAATTGGTATGATTCTACTTTATATTTAGATAATTTATTTAGTCAATATTAATATATATAAAAATAACTATTGTACGATATCCGTATAATAGTTATTTTTTTACATATTAAAAGGAAGGCTTATTTAAGCTTGAGTAAATATAATTAGTCAAAGTGACGATATCAAATACAGGAATATTTAATTTGTCAGAAATAGCCTTGGAAAATGGCGGCATATTTGTGCATTCACAGATTATAGCACCTACATTTGGATTTTCGTTTACCATTTTAGTGGCTACTTCTAGTATATCCTGCTGAAGTCTAGATTTATCGTATTCGATTTCTTCGTCCATGAAGGTTTTTTCGAAGCTAGTTCCCTCCATACTGTAGATCACTTTGTCTATATTTTCTATTCCAACTCCTTTAAAATGTTCATCTGTAAGGGATGATTTTTTTATAGTAAGTATTCCCACTGCTTGGTCTTTTTTTAAAAGAGGTTCTATATATTTTACTTGTATTAAGCTAGATGTAAATACGGGAATATCTACACTATCTGCTAGCTCTTTTTGAAATTTTGCTAAAAAGCCACAGCTTGTTGTAATAGCACTTACTCCAGATGCTTCAAGATTTTTAGCTGCATCTATGAAGCTGTTTAAAAGACCTCTATCACCTAGATCTACTACTTTAGTAGTATCAGCTCCTGTTACGATTTTTTTTACTGTTGGAAATGAGAAGGTATCTTCATTGCCTATGTCTCCCTTTATTCTTGGAAATTTAGTATCTAACATTAGTATTCCTATTTTTTTCAATTTTGTACCTCCTGAAAGTTGTTATGAGTTAATAATAACATAAATAGGTTTTGATATGTAATAAATGGGAATTAAGATATAATATAATTGAAGAAATAATAGATTTAAGTCGATAATTGTATTACAATTTTATTATTGGGGTGAGTTTGAACATGAAAAAAACAGAGCTTTATATAAAATCTACTAATAAAATAAACGATTTGCACACAATCGTCTGGGAGCCTGATGGAGATGTTTCGGCGGTTTTACAGTTATCACATGGAATGGTCGAGTATATCGATAGATACGATAGATTTGCCAAATTTTTAAATACAAAGGGAATTTTAGTCGTAGGAAATGATCATCTAGGTCATGGACTTACGGCAAAGGACGATTATGAGCTTGGATATTTTCCATGTGAAGATAAGAGCTGTACTGTAGTTCAAGATTTATACAAAATTACTCAGGAGATAAAAAAGAAATACAGTGATGTTCCTTATTTTGTCTTAGGTCATTCGATGGGCTCATTTTTAATTAGAAGGTATATTATGACTTATGGAGACAAAATCGATGGTGCTATAATAGTAGGAACTGGTAGCCAGCCTAAGCTTTTGTTGAAGCTAGGAAAACTGCTATTAAGAATAATAAAAGCTTTCAAAGGAGACAAGCACAGAAGTAAATTCGTTACAAATATTGTATTTGGTGCTTACAATAATCAATTTAAGCCTGTAGAAACTAAAAGCGACTGGATAAGTAGAGATAAAAATATAGTAAGGGAATATGTAAAAGACAAATATTGCACATTTTTATTTACTATAAATGGATATGAAACTCTTTTCGATGTTTTGGAGTTTATACAAAATCCATTAAATGAAAGAAATATACCTAAGGAACTACCTTTAATTTTTATTTCTGGAGATAAGGATCCAGTTGGAAACAATGGTAAAGCAGTAAAATCTATCTATGAAAATTATAAAAATATCGGAATAAAGGATATAGATATAAAACTGTATAAAGAATGTAGACATGAGGTTTTAAATGAATTGGATTATGAAAATGTTTATCAAGATATTTACAATTGGTTGAAGGTACATATAGAGCAAAAAGCTTCTAATATTTAAAATATATAAAAATATCGAGGAGGATTGAAATGGGGATTTATTTAGATAATGCGGCGACTTCTTATCCAAAGCCAGAAGCTGTTGCAAATGCAGTATACGATTTTATGGTGAATAATGGAACTTCTTCGGGTAGAGGTTCTTATAAAAAGGCGATGCAGTCAGATTACATAGTCTATGAATGTCGTAAATTAATAGGAAAACTATTTAACTTCGACGATCCAAAGAGGGTTGTTTTTACAAGTAATATAACAGATTCTTTAAATATAGCCATGAGGGGAATTTTAAAGGAAAATGACCATGTTATAACTAGTAGCTTAGAGCACAATGCAGTATGGAGATGCTTAAAAACTCTAGAAAAAGAGAGAAATATAGAAATAGATACTGTGGAATGTACAGAAGATGGAATAACAAATTCTGAGGATTTAAAAAAATACATAAGAAAAGATACTGCATTAATAGTATTTACACAGGCTTCAAATGTATTAGGGACAATCCAGCCTATAAGAGAAATTGGAAAAATCGCCAGAGAAAATAATATACCATTTTTAGTAGATGCAGCTCAAAGTGCAGGTGCTATGGATATAGATGTCAAAAGAGATAATATAGATATTTTGGCGTTTACAGGGCATAAGAGCTTGATGGGGCCTATGGGTACTGGAGGATTAGTGATAAATACAGATATATATATCGCTCCTCAAAAAGCAGGTGGAACTGGTGGAGACTCAGCTTATGAATATCAACCTGACTACTACCCTAACCATTTAGAAGCAGGTACTTCTAATGTGAGTGGTATAGCTGGTCTTAGAGAGGCTGTTAAGTTTTTACAAAAAGAAGGTATAGAAAATATACACAATAAAGAAAAAGAATTAACTGAATATGCACTAGAAAAATTACAAACAGTAAAAGACATAGAAATCTACGGTCCAAAGGATACAGATAAAATGCTCAGCGTAATAAGCTTCAATATAAAGGACAAAAGACCAGAGGATATAGGCTCTATACTAGATCAAAAATACGATATAATGCTTAGAGCAGGACTTCACTGTGCTCCAACTGCTCACGAGATAATAGGAACAAAACAAAGGGGAACACTCAGAATAGGAATAGGATATTTTAATGAAAAGGAAGATATAGATAAATTAGTCGATGCATTAAATAATCTATAAATAAATATAAAAGGTAGGAGAAAAAAATGTATTTAGAAGAAATCAATTTAAGTTTTATACAACCATGTACAACAGATGCAAATAGAATAAGAGTAGTTGCAACTTTATCAAGGGATATTACAGAGCTTTTCCCTTATTTAAACACTTATTTAAAAACTGCAATATACAATAAAAAAGGACAAACTTTAACATATAATTATGGACCTAAAATAATAGTACTTACAGCAAATGACGTCAAAGTATCTAAACTGTTGAATGAAACAGATGCATTTGAGACTTTA
Source organism: Intestinibacter sp. (assembly GCF_034113885.1). GTDB lineage: Bacteria > Bacillota > Clostridia > Peptostreptococcales > Peptostreptococcaceae > Intestinibacter. The sequence continues at coordinate 1,387 of NZ_JAXEWM010000033.1, read as the reverse complement.
GATTATATAAAGGATTTTGTAAACGACTGCTACGATAAAAAGGACAGCATAAAGCCAAGTGACGAAAAACGCAATTTACCAAGTCCATTTGATGTATATGAAGTACTTCCAAGATTAAATTGCGGCAAATGCGGTGAAGCTACTTGTATGGCATTTGCTGCTAAGATGGTAGCTGGAAAATACAAACCAACTATGTGTTCACAAGTATCAGCTAAAGGCAATGAAAAAATGAGAGAAGAGCTTGAAAATATATATTTGACTTTAGGATATGAGCTTTAATATTATACTAAAAAAAAATTTGAAATTGTTGAAAATTTTGATAAAAAATAGTAAAATAAAATTGTTGAAAAAATGTTTTAAGCTTATTGTTATGGGTATATATTAGATATAAATTTAAAATTAAATATTTTAATTAATAAAAGTATAGATATATTTAATAGCAAATAGGCTTTGACAAATTTATAATATTTAGGAGGAATTTAACTATGAAGAAATGGGTATGCCAAGTATGTGGATATATATATGAAGGAGAAACTGCACCAGCAGAATGTCCAGTATGCCATGTAGGAGCTGAAAAATTTGAAGAAATGAAAGGCGAAATGGTATGGGCTGACGAACACAGAATAGGTGTTGCTAAAGGTGTAGACGAACAAGTAGTAGAAGACTTAAGAGCTAACTTCACTGGAGAATGTACAGAAGTAGGAATGTACTTAGCAATGAGTAGACAAGCAGATAGAGAAGGATATCCAGAAGTAGCAGAAGCTTACAAGAGAATAGCTTTCGAAGAAGCAGAACATGCTGCTAAATTTGCTGAATTATTAGGAGAATGTGTAGCTGCAGATACTAAAGAAAACTTAAGAGTAAGAGTAGATGCAGAATACGGAGCTACTGAAGGAAAATTAAAATTAGCTAAGAGAGCTAAAGAATTAGGATTAGATGCTATACATGATACAGTTCATGAAATGTGTAAAGACGAAGCTAGACATGGTAAAGCATTCTTAGGATTATTAAACAGATATTTTGGATAAGAAATAAACTTAAATTATCTATAAAGATCTTACAAGAAATTGTAAGGTCTTTTTTTAATAAATGTTTTAAAATTGAAAACATGGGTATATATAGTACCATAAACAAAGAAAATTATAAATTTAAAATAGTAGGAGGAATTTAATTATGAAGAAATGGGTATGCCAAGTATGTGGATATATATATGAAGGAGAAGCTGCACCAGAAGAGTGTCCAGTATGCCATGTAGGAGCTGAAAAATTTGAAGAAATGAAAGGCGAAATGGTATGGGCTGACGAACATAGAATAGGTGTTGCTAAAGGTGTAGAGGAACAAGTGGTAGAAGATTTAAGAGCTAACTTTGTTGGAGAATGTACAGAAG
>NZ_JAXEWM010000032.1:0-9483 GCF_034113885.1 Intestinibacter sp. | reverse complement strand
CGTTGTAACCTACGTTTTTTCTTTTTTAACTTTCTTATCTTTTGAGTTTTATTTATATTTTTGTAAGGCTTATCAATATCACTACATATTGCTAAATCTGTTACACCCAAATCGATTCCTATTCCTTCATTTGTTGGAATTTCAATGCTATCATTATACACAATACCTACACTAATCCACCAGTTAATACCATCAAAGGTTACTCTTGGGTTGAGATATTTACTATTTGTTGGTATTTTGTTTTTTTCAGCAAGCTTTATCCAGTTAAACTTTTGTTTATTTTTCTTTCTGCTTAATGTTAACTTTTCGAGTTTAACATGGGTATCTGTAAACTGGATTTTATCAGTATCTACATAAAAGCTAGGCTTAGACTTTCTTTTACTTTTAAATTTAGGAAAAGAAGATTGCCCTTTAAAAAATCTTTTGTAAGCCAAACAAGCATCTTTAATTGATTGCTTAGCTATATTATTAGAATAATCATTAAGCCACTTATATTCTTCTGTCATTTTTAATTTCGTAAATTGTTTTCTTAAATCGTTATCTGATAAAAAGCTACCGCCATTTTTATAATTTTCTTGTTCAGTATTTAATGTCCAATTATAGGCAAAACGGCTTACGCCTGCTGATTGAAATAATTTAGTCTTTTGTTTATTATTTGGAATTAGCATTATTTTGAATGTCTTTATCATACTATATTAACTCCTCAATTATTTTCTTAGCTTTATTATCTATATTCTCCTAAAGCCTACAAATAAATACAGTGTTATTTTCTCTTCCAGTATCTGTTATAAACTTATCTCAATTTTTAAGCGTTTGAACCGTTTTTTCTATTTTATTTTCAAATTATAATATTGAGTAATATTTCATTTATTTATTACTTCAATAGCATTATATATAATCCATAAAAATATACTATGGTTTTATGGATTTTTATAGATTTATATTAGCTGTTACATGCCTCTAAAATTCACCTACATTATATTTGTTTTGCTATTAAATCTCCCATTTCCTTAGTTCCAACTACAGTTCCAACACCGTTATAAATATCCTTAGTTCTATATCCAGCATTTAAAACTTCTGTAACTGCTGCTTCTATAGCCTTAGCTTCTTCTTCTAATTTGAAGCTGTATCTAAGCATCATAGCTACTGATAATATTGTAGCGATTGGATTTACTACGTTTTGACCTGCTATATCAGGTGCACTACCATGTATTGGTTCGTACATACCGAAGTCATCTCCTCTAACTGAAGCTGATGGTAGCATTCCTATAGAACCTGTTATCATTGAAGCTTCGTCTGATATTATGTCACCGAATATGTTGTTAGTTACGATAACATCAAATTGAGAAGGATCTTTAACTAATTGCATTGCCGCATTGTCTACATACATGTATGATAATTCAACTTCTGGATAATCCTTTGCAAGTTCGTTTAAAACCTTTCTCCATAATTTAGAACTGTCAAGAACGTTGGCTTTATCTACACAAGTTAATTTTTTATTTCTAATCATTGCTGTTTCAAAAGCTTTTTTACCTATTCTTCTGATTTCGTTTTCGTCGTATTTTTCTACATCGTATGCAAATTCAACGCCGTCTTCTACGCCTGTTTTTCTTTCGCCGAAGTAAATTCCACCTGTAAGCTCTCTTACAACTACAAAGTCTACTCCTTTTTCAACTATGTCAGCTCTAAGTGGAGATGCTTCCTTGATGCTTTCGTGCATAGTAGCAGGTCTTAGGTTTACGAATAATCCTAGTCCTGATCTAAGTGCTAGTAAGCCTTTTTCTGGTCTTCTTTCGCTTGGTATGTTGTCCCATTTTGGTCCACCAACTGCTCCTAGAAGAACTGCATCGCTGGCTTTACATGTATTTAAAGATTCCTCAGGAAGTGGAACTCCTGTAGCATCTATAGCTGCTCCACCACCTAAAACATTTGTACATTCAAATTTATGGTTGTATTTTTCACCTATTTTATTTAAAACTTTTATTCCTTCGTCTATAATTTCAGGACCTACACCGTCCCCTTTTATAACTGCTATTTTAAAATCCATTTATAATAATCCCCCTGGTTGACTTATTTATTTTTTCTCTATAGATTTAATTAAACCACCATTTTGAATTATGTTTTGCATAAATTCTGGGAATGGTTCTGCTTGGTAAGTTTCACCCTTTGTTACATTTTTGATTATACCTGTGTTAAAATCTATTTCAACCTTGTCGCCTTCTTCAATTCCCTTTGCTGCTTCATCACATTCAAGAATTGGAAGCCCTATATTTATCGCATTTCTGTAGAAAATTCTAGCAAAAGTAGATGCGATTACACATGAAATGCCACTTTCTTTTATAGCTATTGGAGCGTGTTCTCTTGAAGAACCGCATCCAAAGTTTTTATTTGCTACTATTATATCGCCTTCTTGTACCTTTTTAGCGAATTCTGTATCTATATCCTCCATGCAGTGAGATGCTAATTCCTTCATATCAGGTGTATTTAAGTATCTCGCTGGTATAATTACGTCTGTATCTATATTATCTCCATATTTAAAAACTTTTCCACTTGCTAACATATTATTTTTCCCCTCCACAAACTTCACTTGGTGATGATATTTTTCCTGTTATTGCAGATGCTGCTGCAACTGCTGGACTTGCTAAATAAATTTCTGATTCTGTATGTCCCATTCTACCTACAAAGTTTCTATTTGTAGTTGATACTGCTCTTTCTCCTGCTGCTAGTATACCCATATGTCCACCTAGACATGGTCCACATGTTGGCGTTGAAATTGCAGCTCCTGCAAGTACCATATCAGTTATATATCCTTTTTCTATTGCTTCAAGATAGATTGCTTGTGTTCCTGGGAAAACTATGCATCTTACATCATCAGCAACTTTTTTACCTTTTAATATTTCTGCAGCTATTCTCATATCTTCTATTCTACCGTTTGTACAAGAACCGATTATTACTTGATCTATTTTTATATCTTCAGTTATTTCATCAGTAGTTTTTGTATTTTCTGGTAGATGTGGGAACGCTACTGTTGGTTTTAATTGACTTAAATCTATTTCAATCACTCTGTCGTATTCAGCATCTTCGTCTGCTTCGTATACAGTTGGATTTTTTTCTATAGTTGCACATGGATGAGCAGCCATGTATTCTTTAGTTGTTTCATCAACAGGGAATATACCATTTTTAGCTCCTGCTTCTATAGCCATATTACAGATTGTAAATCTGTCATCCATTGTCAAGTATCCAACACCGTCTCCTGTGAATTCCATTGACATATATCTAGCTCCGTCAACTCCTATTTCACCGATTATGTGAAGGATTATATCTTTACCACTTATCCATTTAGCTGGTTTGTTTTTAAGAACAAATTTGATTGCTCCAGGAACCTTAAACCAAGCTTTTCCTGTTGCCATACCAGCAGCCATATCAGTTGATCCTATACCTGTTGAAAAAGCACCAAGTGCTCCGTATGTACAAGTATGTGAATCAGCCCCTATTACTACATCACCTGCTGTTACTAATCCTTTTTCTGGTAGTAAGCAGTGTTCTATACCCATTTGACCTACGTCAAAGTAGTTTACTACTTCTTTTCCTCTAGCGAAAGTTCTCGCCACCTTACATTGTTCTGCACTTTTTATATCCTTGTTTGGTGTGAAGTGGTCACAAACTATTGTAACTTTAGTCTTATCGAATACTTCATCTATTCCTAATTTATTAAACTCAGTTATTGCAACTGGAGTAGTTATATCGTTTCCTAATACTAAATCTAGGTTAGCTTCTATTAATTGTCCTTTTTTTACTTCGTCCATCCCTGCATGTTTTGCTAGGATTTTTTGTGTCATGGTCATTCCCATTGTAGTATCCTCCTCATTTATATATTACTCTATATTCCAATTTTCAATATTAAATTTCATAGGCTATAGCCGAAAAGCTAAAGCCTATGTATCTAAATATCAATTTTTATTATTCTACATTCATTTTTATATAGCTCTTGTTTATAGCATGCATAAGTGCGCTTATAGCTGCTGTATTTATGTTTTCAGATATTCCAACTCCGAAGTATGGTTCAGTAGCACCAGTATCGATTTGTATGTAAGCAACACCTTTAACGTGTGAACCTTCACCAAGAGCATGTTCATGATAATGTACGAACTTGTAATTTTTAAGTGGTTTTAATTCTTCTTCATCTTGTTCCATTAACGCATTACTGAAAGCATCTACTGGTCCATTACCAGTTCCTTTTATTGTATAATCGTGGTTATTGAAGTTTATAATAGCTTCTAATTCTAACATATTTGTAGCAACATCTCCGCTTTCAACATCGAATAAACCAGAATCTGCTGAGCTTATTTTGTATTTTGTTAATTTATATGGTGTTTCTATATTGATATACCATTTTTCAAATAATCCAAATATTTCTTGTGGAGAAAGTTCTTTTCCCATTGAATCTGAACATTTTTTAACAACTTTACCAAAGTATTTTTGCATAGCTTTTGGCATATTATATCCAAATTCGCTTTCCATAATGTAAGCTGCTCCACCTTTACCTGATTGTGAATTGATTCTTATGATTTCTGTGTATTCTCTTCCTAAATCGTGAGGATCTAGTGGTAAATATGGAACTTGCCAAATGTATTCGTTTCTTGCTTCTCTCGCCTTCATACCTTTTCTGATAGCATCTTGGTGTGATCCAGAGAATGCTGTGAATACTAAATCTCCTACATATGGATGTCTTTCATGAATACTTAATTTTGTACAATCCTTATATATTTCTGCTATATCGTTTATATCTGAAAAATCAAGTTCAGGATCTATACCTTGAGAGTACATATTCATACCAACTATTAATATGTCTAAGTTTCCTGTTCTTTCTCCATTCCCAAATAAAGTTCCTTCTATTCTATCTGCTCCTGCAAGTAATCCTAATTCAGCTGCAGCTGTTGATGTTCCTCTATCATTATGTGGATGTAAGCTTATTGATACACACTCTCTATTTTTAACAGTTTTGCTAAACCATTCGATTTGGTCTGCATATCTGTTTGGTGTAGTCATTTCAACTGTTGATGGTAAATTTATTATCATCTTGTTTTCTGGAGTTGGTTCCCATACATCCATAACTGCTTCACATATTTCTAATGCATAATCCATTTCAGTTCCAGTGAAGCTTTCTGGTGAATATTCAAATTGGAAGTTTGTTTCTGGATATTTAGCAGCTTCTTCTTTTATTAATTTTGCCCCTTTAACTGCTATATCTATTATTTCCTCTTTGTTCATGTTGAACACTACATCTCTTTGTAGTACTGATGTTGAATTGTATAAATGAACTATTGCGTTTTTGCATCCTTTTAATGCTTCAAAAGTTTTTGTTATTAAGTGTTCTCTTGATTGAGTTAAAACTTGTACCTTTACATCATCTGGTATTAAGTTTTCATCTATTAATTTTCTTAAAAAGTCGTATTCAGTTTGTGATGCTGATGGAAATCCTATTTCGATTTCTTTAAATCCGACTTCTAGTAGCATGTTGAACATTCTCATTTTTTCGTCTACGCTCATTGGTGTAGGTAGTGATTGATTTCCGTCTCTTAGGTCTACACTACACCATATAGGTGCTTTAGTTATTTCTTTGTCTGGCCATTCACGATTTGTAAAGTTCTTTGGTTGAAAGTCTGGTTTCACATATTTTTTATAATTAAACTCATTATTCTTCATATTTAAAATCCCCCTGTATTAATTTTTTTTACATTACCCTAAATATTATCAGTATTTTCAATATATTCAGTATTTTCTGATTTTTATTTTTGTTATTATTCCCGTTTTCCAGTTATTTTATAGAATTTACTATATGATTTTGTATTTGTAATTAAATTTGTGCCTTTTAAATTTTTATTTTCCCTATTATTTTTTTATTTTGAACTCTTGTGCCCTATCCGAGTCCCAGTTATTTATTAATTTTTACCAAGTTATTAAAGTATTAAAAAATTTCATATTAAAAATTTTGATTTAGACTGGCCTTGTCTAAAATCATTTGTAAATTAAAAAACCCCGTCTCTAAAAATTAGAGACGAGGTTGTATTCTCGCGGTACCACTCTAGTTAGCTTATAAAAAGCTCACTCTGTAACAGTTAAAAACTGTATGCCTTGTAACGTAGACTAACGTTTTACCCTAGGTAAACAGCTCCTAGACAAGTTCAGATTCATCCACTGCCAAATCACACCTACCTTTGGCTCTCTGTAAGCTTCATAAATTCTTACTACTTCTACTCAACGCCTTTGTTTTTCGCTTTTAATTTGTGTTTTTCCTAGCTTAATTAAAATATTATATCATTTTCCATTTATTGTCAACATATTTTATCAGATTTTTTTATTTTATTTAATAATTTTATCTATTTTGACTATTTCCTAAAATATAATAAACTTAATTTATCAGAATTTTCAAATTAAAATTTCCATTTTACTATATATTGAAAAACGCTTTTATTTGATCTTCCCAGTAATTTATAACTAATTCTTTAGGGAAATTCGCTTCTTCTATAACCTCTTCAGCATATTTAAAAACACCTATATCATAGCATATATGAGCATCTGTTCCCATTATAATTCTAACTCCGTATTTCTTACAAAGCCCTAAATATGTCTTTATATTTTCTCTAGCACCTTTTCTAAAAGTATTTGGTGATAATGACGAATTGTTGACCTCTAATAATATATTTTTTTCTTTTGCCTTTTTTACTATAGGCTCGTAATCTAATGGATATCTTCCATCGTCTGGATGGCCTATTATTTTGACCTTTTCCTTGTCCATAGCATTTAATATAGCATTTGTATTATCCTCCTTAGTTGAAGGCTTCATGCAAATCGTATGAAGACTCGCTATCAAGTAATCAAGCCCTGGTAAAGCTCTAGGATCTAATTTATCTAAATTACCTTCAGCATCTAATATGTTGGCCTCCATTCCTTTAAGAACTCTAACTCCGTCTATTTCCTTTGGAATTACCTTTAAATTATTAAAGAAGTATAATTCAGGACCTCCTAACATATTTGGTCCATGGTCAGACATTCCTAAAATTTTTATTCCATGTTGTTTTGCAAATTGTACATTTTCATTTATTGTGCTGTAAGCATGTCCACTTGCAACTGTATGTGTGTGCATATCCACTATTGCCTTCATTAAAACACTCCTTTATGTCTTATTTTATTCTAAAATGTATTCAAGCTGTCCCAATATATGAGACAGCTCTTTTTTATAATAATCTCTAACCTAAGACTACTTTGTTATTCAGATTTTTTTATTGCATCGCCAATTGTTGCACCTAAAGATTCTGCAGGTTTAATAAATGGAGTAATATCTTCTTCTGGTTCTGCGTTAACTTCTTTTATTGATATTAACATTCTCTTATCTTCTGGATTGAAGTTTAATATTTTAGCTTCTATCTCATCTCCAGGATTTACTACACTGTTTACAGTAGGAACTCTGTTTTCGCTTAATTGAGATATTGGTAAGTAAGCTTCTACACCTTCTTTGATTTCAACGAAAGCTCCTCTATCTATAGTTCTAACAACTGTACCTTTTATTACATCACCTATAGCAACTTCTTTAGCTATTAAATCCCATGGATCGTTGTTTATATCTTTTACTGCTAAAGCTATTCTGTTGTTTTCTTTGTTTACATCTAATACGTAAACGTCTAATTCTTGACCTTCAGCAACAACAGCTTCTACAGATTCTACTCTCTTCCAAGCTAAGTTGTTTATATGAGCTAAACCTTCTAATCCTTCACCGATGTCTATGAAAGCACCATAAGGCATTATTTTAGTTACTTTACCATGTATTTTTTGTCCTACTTCAAGAGAATCAAATATAGCTTGTCTAGCTTCTTTAACTCTAGCTCTTTCTGCTTCTCTTTCAGCTTTTATTCTAGCTCTTTCTGCTTCTCTTTCAGCTTTGATTCTTTCTCTTCTTTCTTTTCTTTCTATGTCTATTCTTTCTTGTAATACTTCTCTATGAGATGCAACGTATTTGTTTCTTCCAGAGTTAAATTCTATTACATAAACTTCTAAATTAGCATTTAAGTATTCATTTGTATCGTTTACAAATTTAGTATCTATTTGAGATATTGGTATAAATAATTGAAGAGATTTATATTTTGCAAATACACCTCTTTGTATAGCTTTTTCAACTGTTACAGTTACTATTTTATGTTCGTTGAATATTTCTTCTAATTCTAATACATCATTTCTTTGATCAGCTTGTACCTTTGATAATCTTACAGTACCATCTTTAAGAGACACTTTTGTTATGACTGCAGTTATTTCATCGCCTACTTTGTAAACATCAGCTATTTCTTTACCCTTTTCTATATTTAACTCATCTAGTGGTATTATACCGTCAAATCCACATTCTAAACCTACAACAACTACCTCATTAGTTACCTTAGTGATAGAACTAGTTATAAGCTCCCCTACATTTAATTTGTCTAACTGTTGTTCTTGTTGATCTAACAGTTCTTGCATTGATAATTCATTAGTCATATTAAAATACATCCTTTCACACGTTTATCTTATTAATCCTATAAGTATTATTATACCATTAATCGTTAAAATACCTACAGTTTTATTACAAAATTTATACATAAATTTTATTTTCGTTATATATTTTTACAATAAGTTTTTTATCATACCCTAATATTATACTAAATTTTTTTAAATTTTACATCAACTTGTTAAAAGTTATTAAAAAAAATACATATCATTTGAAATAATCCATATACTAAAATTAATTTTTAACTATATTAAATAAGGAATGATAAAATGAACACAAATAATTATAAAGAAAAATTAAAAAAAGAAAAAGCCGAATTAGAAAATTTAATCTCTGAAATGAAGGACAACACACTATTTGGAGATACAACAGCACATACTAGTGAAAGATACAGCTCAGGAGAATTATCTAGCTATGATAATCATCCAGGCGACATCGGTACCGAAGTATATATGAACGATATGCAAAACAGCTTGACAAATCATCAAGAATATCAACTACAAAAAATCGAGGATGCATTATCACGAGTTGATGATAATTCATTTGGATACTGCGAAAAATGTCATAAAGAGATAGAACCTGAGAGACTTGATATACTTCCCGAAACTAATTTGTGCTCTAATTGTGCAAAGGAATTGGAAACTCCGCCTGAAGAAGGCAAACGTTACGATTTAAATAATATAAATCAAAATCCTCACTTTTACTCAGAATATACTAAGAATTTAACTGATTTGAATAAAAATAGTATACAAAATACTACAGACTCGAAAAAAAATAGAAGGTGAGAACCACCTTCTTCTTGGTAAATAATTAATACATTTAAATAACTGGGCACTATATGTATATATTTATTGTATATAATTTTAGGTTTTAATGCAATCTTTTTTACGATTTTTAAATTAAAAAATTTTTTTATTTAACTTTAACATTCAAAAATCCAAAATATT
>NZ_JAXEWM010000031.1:0-18721 GCF_034113885.1 Intestinibacter sp. | reverse complement strand
TTTTTTAGATTCATTTATATTTGAAATAGTCACAGCTAAATGAGAGCATATTGTTTTTATGTAATCGTATCCGTATTCTATAGGTTTTGTATCCTGTAAGAATGTTATTATTATATGACCTAATATTTTCTTGCCGATTGCAATATTGTATATTCCTATTTTATAGATATTTTTTTCTTTTAATTTTTTAGCTACTATTTCATTCTTTATCTCGTCTACATATTTAATACCTTCTAGCTCTAATCGCTTAGAATATCTCGTATATGAATCCTCAAACACTTCTCTTTTTTCTGTATAATCGAAATTAAAATCGTCTAACACTACCCCCCTGCTGACCAATGTATAAAAATCGTTTTCTTTTTCTTTATAAAATACAATTGCTATTCCATCAGCGTGAAAATGCATCAACGTTTTTTCAGATATATAATCTAGTAAATTCATCACATCATTTTCATCTTCATTTAAAAATTTATTGATCTTTCTAAATTTAATACCTGTATAATCTAGTGTTTTATTTAAGTGCTTTCTTATATCTATATTTCTACTATTTCCGACTATATTTTTTACACTACCATCTTCATTTAGCGTGGCATCTACTGTCAATTCATACCATATTTTTTTACCATTAAATGTCAATCTCTTTTCTGAACAAAAAGGCTCTTTTCTTTTTATTACATCACCTTCAATTTTTTCAATATATTCTGACTCTTTTACATTAAAAAACTCTGTGGTTCGATGTCCTATAATCTCTTCTTTTGTCTTATTATGTGAATCACATTTTTTCTTATTTACATATAAATACTCGCCTCTTTGATTTTTTATGAAACAATTCATATTTATAGTATCTAGTAGAGATTCTAGATCTTCTCTTTTATAGTATTTTTCACATACATCTCTCGCTATTATGAAGTAACTACTCTCTCCATAAAAACTATCTTCTAATAAATCTCCATTAAAAAAATATTTTTTTTCACCAATTTCCAAGTAAAAATCAAAATTTATATCTTCATTTTTTTCTAAACTATTGATTAAATTGTCTATACTTCTTCCATTACTGTATAGACAATCTTTTACAGGAGTATCTACAATGTCTTTTAAATCTATATTTATTCTTTTCAAAACAGTCTTATTGGCAAACTTTATCTTTCTATTAGGGCTTATAACAAAAATAAAATTGTCCATATGATTAAAAATATTCACCATTTTTCATACCTCCTTGTAAAACTTTTTTGTAAATTTCTTTACATCTCTCTATATATAAAGGATAAATCATTTCAAATAATAAATCAAACATTAATATATTTGATTTTTTAACTTTTTTTGCGCTTTCAATTATTTTTTATAATTTAAATGGTGTTTAAATTTTTAAAACAACATTTAAATTTTGATTTATAATTTTTTCATAATATAAATTTGTTTTATTTATTAAAGATGTTATAATTATATCTGAGGTGATTATATGAAAAAAAATAAAATACTATCTATTATTATACTTTTAATTATCGTTTTAATAGGTGGCTTTTTTATAAAAAAACATATTGATGATAATAAAGCTTTAGAAAATCAAATGGATGAATTAGATACTCCTTCTGGTACTAAAATCGAAGATAGTACAGAAGACAGTTCTAATGAAGATTCATCAGAACTAAAAATAAAGGGCTACATACTATCTCTAAACGACAGCAATGTAGATTTAAATGAAATTCTAGAAAAAACTAATTTACAAGATAAAACTCCAGTACACGGACAACTATCTTCTAACTACAACAGTGCAGCTGTTATCGAAACTAACCAAAAGATAGGACCTCTTTATTTAGTCGACTGTAAATACGATAAAAATACTAAAAAGTACTCAATCGAAGATGGATCTAAGCAGTTAATTACTGATTTTATACAATACTGTGATGTATTAGTATTTTTAAATGAAGTAGATTCGTCAGTAGCCAAAAAAGCTATCTTAGTTGAAAAAGATGATAAATCGTATTATTATCCTCTATCAACTAAATTCTTAGACGATTTATCTGGACAAGATTTAATTGAAAACAAATAATAAAAATACCTTATATAGTAAAATAATAAACCTGCTATATAAGGTATTTTTTCTATTTAAAATATTTTTCTTTTATTTTCGATATATTTTCCTCATCTAATGCATAAGCTTCTCCTATATTTCCCTTGAGTATAGACCAAACCCTGTTGTGGACTTCAACTGCATTAGAAAAGTCTCCCTGTTGCCATTTTTCTAAATTACTTCTGAAGTAAATCCTCTGGTATTCATCCTGCAAATAATTGACTCCCGAAATAGCTTTTTTTATTGTCTTAGGTGTAACCTCAGTACATTCCCATTTGTACTCTGCTTTTATAAGTGAATTAGCCAAGGAATGTATTAATTCTAACTCCTCCATATTGCTCTTAGGTTTTTTAACGTCCTTTGCCTTCACTACAACGGTTGGTTTTGCATCCTTTAAATTTTCATCGCCTGCTTTACCACCAAGCATTCTGATAATATTGTCCTTGTCTAAAAAATTATGCGCTTTAATAAAAAAGGGATATACTCCTTCAATCTTTGAAAATATATTTGGATTATAAATCCCTATTATAGGCAATAATAAAATAAACACCAATAAAAGATCTACAATCCAACTTATAAAGTAGCTTTTTCTCTCTTTTTTATCCTCTAAAAACGGCTCTCCTATTATATCGTCTAAATCAGCTGGTATTTTTATATTTTCTAAATCATTTTTCGAAAAACAAAAATCTCCTATATCATTTTCAATATCCTGATCTATATTTATCTCTATATTTTTTAAACTGTTTTTATTATGTAATATATACGGATTTTGCTCTTTCATATTATAAATATTCACCCACACTTGCTTTGATTTTTTTTAGCGATTGCCTAATGTAAATTTGAACTGTATCTGCATTTAAATCTACTACCTCTCCTATTTCCTCATAAGAAAGCTCAAAATAGTATTTCAGTATAAGCACGCTTTTGTATTTTCCATCTAATAAATCGATTGCATTGTATAAACTTATTTTGCCATTATTATAGTAATCCTCAATATTTATATCGTTTTCAACCATGCCTACACTTTCTAAGAAATTATTAGTATTTATAATTATTATTTTATATATCCATAAAATAACATCTTGATCTTCATCTAATTTTGAAATATTTTCTTTAATAAAACATATTGTATCTCTAAGTATTATCTTACTGTCCTCTTCGTATTTAGTGTGAAGAAAAATAAGCTTGTACATCTGTTTACTGTAATCTCTAATTAATTGTTTGATAGCCTTTTTATTTCCATTTACTGCTTTTAAAATATTATCCAACTTTACTCTCCTTTTCCTCTATTAGAAATAATTTTACACTTTTTTTATATTTTGAGCAACACATATGATATTTTACATAACTTGTATATATTGGATTTTAATATAGAACTTGCATTTTCATATTATTTTTAAATAACCTCAATCATATAAATAAATATATTTATTTTTAAGGAGATACACCTATGAGAAGAAAAAATTTAATTATAAATACCTTTTTATTGACCTTTTCCACTATGATATTGGGTCTTTTAGGAATGTTGTTTAGAATATATTTATCCAATAAAATCGGCAGCGAGGGAATGGGACTTTTTCAGCTTATTATGAGTATTAATGTATTTGCCTCTACAATATCTATATCAGGTATAAGACTTACCCTAACTAGACTCGTCGCGGAGGAAATAGGTAAAAATAATAAAAACAAGGTTAAATATCTACTTAAATGTGGATTTTTATATACTTTGTTTTTCAGCACTATGGTGTCATTTATTTTATATAGTAAATCTTTCTTTATAAGTGAAACCTTGATAGGAGATATTAGAGCTAGGATTCCACTTCAGATTTTAGCATTGAGTATGCCATTTGTCGGTGTAGCCGCTTGCTTTAATGGCTACTTTTACGGCTGCAGAAAGGTCGTTAAAAGTATATTCTCTGATTTTATAGAAAGTATAACTATGATAGCTGTAGTGGCTTTTTTTGTAACTTCATTTTGCGATTACAATCTAGAGCATACATGCTGCTTTATAACCATTGGGATGAGCTTAGGAAATATCGCAGCGTGCTTTAGCTCATTTGTTATGTATCTATTAGAAAAGAGAAGCTCAGCTAATAAACTAACGAGAAATATCTATAAAAGCATTTTTAGAGAGGTTATGTCTGTGTCACTTCCTATTGCTGGGAGTGCATATGTTCAAACATTTCTAAAATTTATAGAGGATATATTAATTCCAAAATCACTAAATACATATGGTTCATCGACTTCTACATCTTTGTCAATATTTGGCATGATAAAAGGAATGGCACTACCTCTTTTAAATTTTCCATCAATATTTTTAGCTTCCTTTTCTACACTTATTATTCCAGAAATAGCACAGTACAATGTACTAAATAAGCCTAAATCAGTCAACTTTGTTATATCTAAGGTTATAAAATTCACCTTGATAATTGCTTTTTTTTCGACTGGATTTTTTATGACTTATTCAAATGAACTGGGACTTATTTTGTACAAAAACACTCAGGTTGGAATTATATTAAAAATCCTAGCTCCCTTAATCCCCTTAATGTATCTAGATAGAATTGTAGATGGAAGCTTAAATGCTTTAAATCAACAGGTATTTACGCTCAGATATAACTTTATAGATATGACTGTTAGAATATTTATAATAAATATATTTATTCCTAGATTAGGTATAGATGGTTTTATACTAGTCCTGTTTGTCAGCACAATTTTAAATTTTTCTCTTAGTGTAAACAGGCTTTTAAAAGTCACAAAGCTTTATTTTTCAATTGCAGATTTTATTTTAAAGCCTTCTTTTTCTATATTTATATCTACTTTTTTTGTAAAAAATTTATTTGATTATTTAAATATAGATTTCTTAATCACTGAAGGCGTTTTATCTATAATTATTTACATAACCTTATTATTTTTGTCTAAATGCATATCTAAAAATGATATTATGTGGTTTGTAGATGCATTTAAAAAAGACCCTCGAGGTGCTAATTGGAATGATTTAAATTTATATAGACAGATTTAATATATAGTACACAGAAAAAAGATTGATGTGAAAATCTAAATTGAAATTTTCTCATCAATCTTTTTATATTAAATGTATTTTTTACTATTCTAATTCTTGAATAAAATTCACTATGCTGCTTGCAGCCTTATTTTGTTGTTCCTCCTCACTTATAAGAGCAGTCTCATCTTTTTTGTAAGTCCCATAATCTGCAAATTGAGAATGGTTAGCTCCCTCTATTTCAATATAAGTCGTATCAGATGGCAACTTTTCCTTTGCATCGATTAAAGCCTGAAAATCGATAACTCCGTCTTTACTTCCCCATATAGATAAAACATCCATGCCGATTTCTTTTAAATACGAATCTGCTGGATATGAAGATATCAAGACAACACCATCAATTTTTTCTAAATTTGAATTTACATATCTAGTAGCCATAAGACCTCCTAGAGAGTCTCCACCTATTACCCAGCTTTCTATGTGGCCGTATTTTTGTATAACATCGTTGGCTTTATTTTTTCCAAATGGAGCAAAATTAAGCGGCATATCTACGGCTACTACCTGATATCCATATGATGATATCATCTTACAAAGCTTAGCATACGCTCTAACATCTACTTTTGCAGCTGGATAAAATATAAATCCCTTTGTCGCAGTAATATTTTTAGGTGTAAAAGCTATTAAATTTCCATCTATACTCACTTCTACATTATTGTCACTTATTAAAGATAATTCAGCTTCTTTTGTTGGAGCGTAGTAACTACTTAGCCAAATGAAAAAACCTATTATTGATACCAATAATAAAACTAATATGGCTTTTATTATTTTTTTACTTCTAATCTTCTTTTTCTGTTTCTTTTTTTGGACTTTAGAAATTTCTTTTTCTTCTTCATTGTAAAGTAAAGGTTTCTCTAGCTCCATAGTAATACTGAAGGTGTCGTATTTTCTTTTTTTTGACTTTACTTTATCATTTTTCATTTTGTATCCCTCCAAGTTTGTTTCATACTATTATAGTTTATCACAGTTAAATCTATTTTTCATCTTGTCAAATCTTTCAATTTTGTATCTTTTTCTTAATTAAAATTTAATATTTTACAAACTTGTAAATAAACTTACAAAAAAATACTCCCCCTATGTAAAAATAATTTTTATATTTCTACAATTAGGGAAGTATTTTAGGCATTTTTATTTTATTATGTGGGAAAAAGTTTGTTCAAATTTATTTAATAGTGTATGCCACTCCAATAAACATTGTTTTTAATTATAGCTTCTGGATTTAAAGTAACTCCTTCTAAGACATATTTTTTATACTCCATAAATCCAGTTCTATCTACTATGTATCCTATATGTTCCTTTCCTCCTGGCGCATCTTTTGCCATGTATTCTTTTGCAAATTTATAAGTATTTACTATTATTTTTATTATGCTCTCTTCATCTGCCCAAAGTATCCAATCCTCTGCAAGTCTAGGGTTTTTCTTACCTGTTCTACCCATTATAGCTAGTCTGTAGTATTTCTTTTCATCTCTAGTCCATGCTCCTGTAGGACAGTTTAGTACGCATTCTCCACAGCCTATACATTTTTCAGGATCTCTTACTATTTTATTGTTTTCAACTGATAATGCTCCTGTAGATATTTTTTTGCATTTTTTAACGCAGGCTTGACAGTTTACACATCTATCCATTTCATATATAGGCTTGTGCATACCTATTATTCCATAGTCGTGACTTCTAGCTTTTATGCAGTCATTTGGACATCCTGTAAGTGCTACCTTAACGTGTATGTCATTTGGGAATATCGCCTTTTCTATTTTTTTAGCAAACTCAGTAGTGTTGTAAGCCGCCTTTGGACAGGCTTTGTTCCCTACACATGCACATACATTACGAGTTCCAGCTGCTGGATATCCAGTATCTGGTTCTACTTGATTTATTTCAAGCTTATCTATTACAGGTTGTATCATTTTATTTATTTCATCCATATCCTCGTATCTAAGTCCTAATACTTCAAATCCTTGGCGAGTTGTCATATGGATTTCGCCATTACCGAATTTATTTGAGATTTCAGCGACAATTCTCAGAGATTCTGGGTCTATTGCACCTCCTGGAACTCTTACTCTAAGTGATGTCCCATATCTATTTTTAGTAATTCTATAAGCATTTTTCATTACTTTTTTAGTATTTATATCTCTAATCATAATCGTGCCTCCTAATCTATAAGTGTTTTTGCCTTTGAATAATCGTAAACTGGTCCATCTAAACATATATAAGATTCATCCATCTTACAGTGTCCACATTTACCTAATCCACAGCACATCTTTCTTTCATAAGAAACCCAGATATTTTCTTCTGCTACGTTTCTCTTTAAAAACTCTCCAACAGTAAATTTCATCATCATAGGAGGTCCTACTACTGCACATGAAAAGTTGTCTATATCTTCTATTTTTAAATCTGGTATGTATTTTGTAACAAGTCCAACAGGTCCATCGTATCCTTCAGTTGCTGTATCTACTGTCACTATAACATCTAGCTTTTCACTCCATCTTTTTAGATCTTCTTTAAATAAGGCGTCATTTATTGTCTTAAATCCAGCTATTAATTTAAAGCTTTTAAATTTATCTAGATTATTATATGCAAATTCCACTATTCCTCTTACTGGAGCTAATGCACTACCTCCAGCTACTACGACAAGCTCTCTACCTATGTAATTTTCAATTTCAAATCCATTTCCATAAGGTCCTCTTATTAAGAGATTATCGCCTATACCGTATTTAAATATCTCGCTAGTTACCTTACCTACATTTCTTATAGTAAAATCCACGTAATTATCGCCGTACCCACTTACTGATATTGGACTTTCACCGTGCTTTGGCATAGATATTTCATAAAATTTACCTGGAAGTACACCTTTTGTATCACACTCAACTCTAAATGTCCATTCTTGCGGTGTATGCTTTATTAAATCTATTATCTTCGCAACCTTTGGTATATATCCATTCATACTATTTGTCCTCCTTACATAATTCATTTACTTTATCGATAGTAGTAGAGAAAGAAATATATTGTGGGCAATTATCATCACATCTACCACAGCCTACGCACATATGATATCCAAAGCGTTTTTTGAAATCGTAAATTTTGTGCATAGCTTTAAATCTAAGTCTATCACCTTTAGATTGTCTAAATGAATGTCCTCCTGCTATATCAGTAAATCCATCTACTTGACATGATGCCCATACTCTTCTTCTCTCTCCAACGTTTTCATTTTCTTTATAGAAAATATCCTGCATTGTAAAGCATGTGCAAGTTGGACAGACGAAATTACATCTACCGCATGATATGCAGCGAGCGTTGTATTCCTCCCACATAGGAGCTTGGCTTATTTTTACTGGATCTATATTATCTGGTATTTCAACCTTTATGAAGTTTTCTTTTACATAATCTACTTCAAAGTCTTCTTTTTCTCCTTCAAATACATTTAATGTATCGTCTTTTATATCTATGTATAATTCGTCTTCTCTTATGTTTAATGCCATAGCGTAATCTTCTGTTTTATTAGAGTTCATACTTACACAGAAGCAGTTTCTAAAGCTTTCTTTACATCCTACCAGGATAAATTTAATTTTATCTCTGTTTCTTTTATAGTAATAATCTTCTTCGCCATTTCTAAGATATATTTCATCAACTCTTTTTACTGCGTTTATATCACAGGCTCTCATGAAGATTAAAATTTTATCTTTTCTTTCATTTGCTTCACTGTACTCATCTTGTGTGAAGTAAAGTAGTATTTCATTTATAGGTAACATAACTTCCTTTGGAGAAAAATGAGATTTAAGCCCCCACTCCATTTCCTCAAAACTTTTTACTTCTTTGTATCTAATACTTGGAGTGTCTGAATAAGTACCCTTGTACTCTAAAACTACTGGTGCAAAAATTTTATACTCCTCACTTAATTTTTCTAATCCCTTGTCAAACGATTCGTAGTTAAGCTTTAACTTCATTATAATCACCCTTTCTTAATCTTTATAATTAAATATTACCAACTTTAAAATATAATCGATGTGATTTTTATCACAATCTAGTTTGTTTTTTTTATTTTTTCCAAAAAAATAACGCTATTTTACTAAACAGCGCTATTTTTTTTAATTTTTAAAAAACAATGAAAGCTCATCTGGCTTTATATAAATCTTTTTATTTTCTAATTTAACTAGATTTTCATTTTGAAGTATTTTCATAGCTCTAGACAACGTCTCTCTCTTACATCCTAACATATCAGCTAGATAAGTCATCGTAATACCTTTGACATCTAACAATCTCCACTCACCCTTATCGACTCCGAATTCTCGATTTAACCTATACAGCTTTGCAGCAAGCTTCTTTTCGATTTTTATATAAGTAGAATTTTTTAGCTGTCTATAAAGTCGTCTATTTCTTTTTTCTAGAGTATCTAATATATTTCTGACTAATGTAAAATCTCTTTCCATTATATCGATAAATTCCTTTATATTGAATTTAGCTATTATCGCTTTTTCAAAGACTTCACATGCAACAGCTGTCGTAAAGTTATTTATCAATATCTCGTTTATCATATCGCCTTGATTTAATATAAAAATTATCTTTCGCTCTCCGAATTCGTTCATTTTATATATTGAAACCTTACCTGATACCAAAAAATAGACATTTTCAACTAGATCTCCTTCATGAAATAAGACCTCTTTTTTTTCTAATTTAAACACAGAGCCTTTTTTAGTCAGTTCTTCAATTGTAGATGTTTTTATATTTTTGAATGCATCTATATTTTTAAAAATAATACTCACCCCTATATTCAATTATCTAAAAGACATTAATATAGAGTTTTTGAGACTTATGGTTTAATTTATAATATCTTCTTGATAATCTATAGTATTTTGTTCGTCTACTTCACCTATATATATTTTATCAGATATTTGTCCTTCTTTTAACTCTTCTTTTTGACTATATATATCTTCACTTATTACCTCACATTGATTTTTTTCAACTGATTGAAAATCATCGCCTTCTACATTGTCGTCATCTAAAATATAATCATCGCTTTCATATTCATCTATATCAAATTTTTGCTTTTTAACGACCTTTGAACCGCAGCAGACACAGAATTTAGAGTCTACATCGATTTTACTTGCACAAACATCGCATAACATAAAGTTTTTCTCTCTATCTATTTCCCTTCCACATTTAGGGCAAAATTTTTCATCGCTCTTTGGTATATACCCACATTCACATACAGGTGTATTTTCGTCGTGTCCTTCTATATTTGCTATATCGAGCATCCTATTGTATATTTCTAAATCGATCTTTCTTATTTCGTATATTATTTCTCCAAATATGCTCTGATCTATAAGGTCATTTCTTACCTTGTCATATACAATCATCCCTAATTCCATTATTTTTTCACTTTTTTTATCTTCAAATTCATGTATTTCTTTTTCTATTTGTAATTTCTTTGATTTCAACTGTAAATTCATCTCGATACCTCTTTTCTACTAATTCCAATCACTTAATTTAAATCCTACAAAGGCTATTATAAAACTGTAAAGAAAGCTTATTACTGCTGTAAATATTACACTCATTCCCATTTGTAAATTATATCCCAATAGAGAACCTCCATTTATCTCTATAGATGTGAATATAGACAATACTGCCATCATAATCGCATAAGTAATACTAAATATCAAAACAGTCTTTTTAGTTGCATTTTTATATTTTTCTCTAAGCTTTATACCTGAAATAAGTAATATTAAAGCAGATAAAGCCACAAATGCCACTAAACATAATTTAAAATCTATACTCAAAGAGCTAGAAAATAAATTGACTAAAAATAAATTTTGACTTCCTATAGTAATAGGATTGAAATTTGCAAAGCTCCAAATATAAGCTGCTAATTGACTAATTAATACAAAAATATTTACACCTGATACATAACTTCCAAGTCCAAATTCGTAGATATAAGTAAGCCCTATAAAATGTCCTAAAAGTAAAAGAGCAAATACTATTATATATCCTACAACTATTGTCTTTACGGCATATTTAAATATTCCCAAATAAATGTTGTTTTGTTCGTATTCCTTTTTGATTCCTATATATAAAATTGATAAAAATCCTATCAAAAATCCTCTAAGTAAAACACTTCCAAAGCCAAATCCATATACTAGACTATATCCAGAAGATAAAAATCCGCCTCCTAATGAAATACTGCTTTTAGATAAAAGCGCCAAAACACTTAGTATAACTCCATAAACAATACCTGCACCTAGAGATTGTCTAATCAATGCTAGCTCATCTGTATTTTTTTGTTTGAGAAATAATTTATAAGAAATCATCATACATAATACAGGTAGTAAAATCAATATCAGCATAGATACTTGTAAATTTACACTGTAGTAATTTCCAAATCCCATACTACCTGCATTTGTAAATGCGCTTAAATTTCCTCCATTAACTAGTAAAAGCACATCTAAAGCGCTTATGTAAGAAGCGTAATCCCCTAAAGTTAAATTTAAAACTTGATGCACTATAACACATAAAAAATACAATATTAAAGTGGCAAACCCAGCCGTCTTAAAGCTATCCTTGATATTTATATTTGACAAGATATTTTCAAGCTTAAAATCGCAGTTTCTTTTATTTATAGACTCCAACATAATCCCGCATTCTTTACAGTAAATACTATTTAAATCGTTTTTGCTTTTACAATTTGGACAGTAAATTTTATTTTTTCTTCTTAGTACAAATTTTTTGTTATTTAATTTTCTGTATTGATGTCCATCTTTTTTTGAATAATTTCTAAATTTATCTGCAAATTGTGATACATCTTCTTTATTTTTTACTTGCATATCAATTCCTCCACCTTTATTTTATGTCTATTTATTATTTCGTATTGAATTATATCAAACAAATCTTAAATTACACTTAATTTATACAAATTATATACCATAAGTGACATTTATATTATAAAATTATTTTATATGGAAATATTATACATAAGGAGATGATAACATGTACAGTTTAAATAAAGTCGGAGAAAAGACATACTATCTAGATTCTCCAACTAATATAGGATTATATAAGTTAAACGACACCGATGTCTGTCTAATAGACAGTGGCAATGACAAAGACGCAGGTAGAAAAATAAACAAGCTTCTAAAGGAAAACAATTTTAATCTAGCCTATATAATAAATACTCATTCAAATGCCGATCATATAGGAGGAAATGAGTTTTTACAAAAGAGAACTGACTGCAAGATAATATCTACTGAAATTGAAAATTTATTCACTAAATATCCAATTTTAGAGCCTTCTTTTCTATACGGTGGATATCCACTTAAAAAGCTTACAAGTAAATTTTTAATGGCAAAAGCTAGCAACCCAACTTCAGATATATCTGAACTGCCAGAAGGACTTGAATACATAAAATTAGGCGGTCATTTTTTCGATATGATAGGTATAAAGACTTCTGACGATGTGTACTTCTTAGCTGACTGCGTTTTTGGAGAAAATACAGTAAATAAATACCATATATCCTTCATATACAACGTAGAGGAATTTTTAAAAACACTGGATTTTGTAGAGACATTAGAAGGAAAATTATTTATACCTTCTCATGCAGAGCCTTGCGAGGATATCAAGCCTTTAGTTAAGTTAAATAGAGATAAGGTCTTTGAAATAATCGATACTATTTTAAATATATGTAAAGAGCCTTTAATCTTTGAAGATATCTTACAAAAGTTATTTATTCACTACGACCTTAAAATGGATTTAAACCAATACGCACTAGTTGGAAATACTGTAAAAGCTTATTTATCTTACTTACACGACAACGAAAAGCTAAGCTTAGAAATAATAGATGCTAAATTATACTGGAAAACTATAGAATAATAAAATCCCCCAATCGCCGTATTTTAATTGCGACAATTGGGGTTATTTTACTTATATCCAGTTTCCTTCGCCATGTCTTTTTAATATAAATCTTATCATGTCCATAAGCTCGTCTTCTTTTTCTGTTCTAAATATAAACACGTGATTTCCCATAGCAGCAGCTAGAGCCTCTGGTACTTCTGTGCTTATAAGTATTTTATCTCCGTATGTATTTTTTATATCGTCATAAGAATAAACATAGTCTATTCCATTTCTTCTACTTGCATATCCAACTACGTACTTTCTATTTACATCTACAAATAGCTTATCGTGAATAACCATATCTGCCCATATAGCGTAAGTATCTACATCGTAGGCGTAATTTATCATATCAGGCATATAAGCTCCTGGAGCTCTCATATTGACTTCTAGTCCTATAAGATCACCCTTTTTACCAAGACCTTCTTTATCTACTTCTAATCTAAAGAACTCAAAATGGAAATATCTACTTCTAGTGTCAAACGCTTTTACTGCTCTCTTACCTACTTCTTCGATGTCCTTACCTTCAAATGGTTGGAAATAAAAAGCAGTATCTGAGGCTGTATTTACAGTATCCATTATAGAATTTAGCATTACATGACTTGATGCAATCAATACGTTTTTATTAGAATCAGCTATTCCATCGAATGTTTCAACATGTCCATTTATAAATTCTTCCATTATATAAGTTATGTTGTAGTCCTTAGTAGCGAAGAAATATGCTACCTCATCGTCATTTTGAAGCTTATATGTACTAGATGCTCCAACTCCGTTGTCTGGTTTTACTACGACTGGATAACCTACTTCCTTAGTGAATTTTATAGCTTCTTCGTAAGTAGATACTAATATATATCTAGCAACTGGAATATTGCATGATCTATATACATCCTTCATTTTTGATTTGTACTTCATAGGCGCCATATCGTCTATTTTAGTACCTGTATTTACATCGAATATTTTTCTCAAAGTAGCTTCTGTTTCTAGCCAGTATTCATTTTGAGATTCTATCCAATCTATTTTTCCATATTTTTGAGTGAAAAATCTACACGCCTCTTCTACCTCGTGGAAATTTTCTAAGCTTCCAACTTTATAGTATTCTGTAAGAGAATCTATTGTATGACCTGGTAAAGACTGATATGGTGCATCTCCTATACCTAATACATTGACACCTCTGACTTTTAAATTTTTACAGAAGTTATAAAAGTAAAGTGGAAAATGTGGTGAAATAAAAACAACGTTCATTTATAATACCCCCTTAATCGTTTACAATATTAAAATTAATTATATTATATGTCTTACAAAATATGAAAATTGAACCTGCCACCAATTCCAATCGTGGTTTACGTCATATCCCCATATATCTATCCAAGCTGGTATATCCTTATATGCAAGTAATTCCTTCATCTTATGGATACTTCTTAGCATTTCATCCTCCCATGCTCCTTGACCACAGCACAAGACGATTTTGCAATTTCTATACATATCTACATAGTAATGGTCGTAGCTCATACCTTCTATAAATTTTATAGGAGAATTATTGTAAACTAAGTCGTCACAGTAATCTCCAAAGAATATATCAGAATCGAAATAACCACTAAGTGATATTACTCCACCAAATACATCCGGTCTTCTAAACATAAAGTTAGCTGCATGAGTTCCTCCCATAGAGCATCCTGTAGTAATTATTCTCTTTCCTGTTTGATTTATTTGATGGATTCTTGGAACTAATTCATTTACTATGTAGTTAAACCAAGCTTCTTGTCTACATATTCTATATCTTGGGTCTCCATTTTCATCAGACCAACTTTCTTCATCTATACTGTCACAGCAAAACAACTGTATTTTGCCATCATCTATCAAGTCCTGAACATTATCTAACATTCTAAAGTTTTCAAAATCAAAAAATCTACCATTTTGAGCTGGAAATACTAGTATAGGTTGACCTGCATATCCGTATACATTGAATTCCATATCCCTATTTAAGTTATTGCTGTATTCTCTGTAATAATTTTTTATCATACATCGTACCCCTTATAAAATTATTAATTAAATATGTATACATAATACCACAAATTCCTAACTATTTTAAGATAAAACTTATAATTATTTAAGTAATTCTAAAATTTTATATAAATATTTTTTAATTATTAATCAAAAAGAAACCGTTTACCTTATTATATTTTGTATAAAATCAAAAAAGACTATACCAAATATTTTGATATAGCCTTTATCATAATGTATATTTTTAAACTTTAAAATCCTAGAATTCAGCGTTTTTAGGAGTTCTTGGGAATGGTATTACATCTCTTATATTAGATATACCAGTTAAGTACATTATTATTCTTTCAAATCCAAGACCAAATCCTGAATGTGTAGCTGTACCGTATTTTCTAAGTTCTAGATACCACCAGTAATCTTCTTCTTTTAGACCACATTCATGTATACGGTCAAGTAATACATCGTATCTTTCTTCTCTTTGAGATCCACCTATTATTTCTCCAACTCCTGGAACTAATAAGTCCATAGCTCTAACTGTCTTACCGTCTTCATTCATTCTCATGTAAAATGCTTTTATTGCTTTTGGATAATCAGTTACGAATACTGGAGCATTGTATATTTGTTCAGTTATATATCTTTCGTGTTCAGTTTGTAAATCGCATCCCCATTCAACTGGATATTCGAATTTATGTCCTGATTCTAAAAGTAATTCTATAGCTTTAGTATAAGTTATTCTTGTGAAGTCAGAATTTACTATTTTGTGTAATCTTTCAAGTAATCCCTTGTCTACAAAGCTGTTGAAAAATTCCATTTCTTCTGGACAGTTTTCAAGAACATAGTTGATTATATATTTTATCATATCTTCAGCAAGTTCCATATTGTCTTCTAAATCTGCAAATGCTATTTCAGGTTCTATCATCCAGAATTCAGAAGCATGTCTTCCTGTATATGAATTTTCAGCTCTGAAAGTAGGTCCAAATGTGTATACGTTTCTGAAAGCTAAAGCCATTATTTCAGCGTTTAATTGACCACTAACTGTTAGGTTAGCTTCTTTTCCGAAGAAATCTTGTGAGTAATCTACTTTTCCATCTTCAGTTTTTGGAACATCGTTTAAGTCTAAAGTTGTAAGTCTGAACATCTCTCCTGCACCTTCACAGTCACTACCTGTTATGATTGGAGAGTGAGCGTATACGAAGTTTCTTTCTTGGAAGAATTTATGTATAGCATATGCTGCAACACTTCTAACTCTGAAAGCTGCAGAGAACAGATTACTTCTAGGTCTTAAATGAGCTATAGTTCTTAGGTATTCAACTGTATGTCTTTTCTTTTGTAGTGGGTAAGAACTATCTGATTCGCCTTCTACTATTATCTTTGTAGCTTGTATTTCTACTGGTTGTTTTGCATTTTGAGTTGCTACTAATGTACCTTCTACTAATAAAGATGTACTTATTGGTAATTTTCCAACTTCCTTAAAGTTGTCTAATTTTTCATCTATAACGATTTGCATATTTTTAAAGAAAGTACCGTCGTTTAATTCTATAAAGCCGAAGTTTTTAGACATTCTAGATGTTCTTATCCATCCAGCAACTTTTACAGTTTTATCTATGTACTCTTCTTTATTTCTATAAAGTTGTTTAATTTCAATGAATTCTTTTTGCATAGAATTACCTCCTAAATATTTGGTTCAAATTTTGTTCATATAATAATTATAACTTATATTTACTAATTTATACAGTTTATAATGTCAATATTTATTCTACTAAATCTTACCTATAAAAATCAATAGTATTGTAGATTAAAATACAAAAGTGCTCTAAAATTATTTATATTTTAAAGCACTTTATATTTTATATAATAATTTTTACAATTAATCGTTTACAACCTTATCCTCTTCGTAGTCTAGCTGATTGACTTTGTTTTTATCGAATAAACTAACTACTATAAATGTTATACCTGTAGTTAATACCATCAAGTATCCTACATCTGAGAATACATTTTTTATAGCTGGAACAAATAGCCATACCCCTGCAGATAGTACTGATACTAATATTGTCATAAATCCTGCGTTTTTACTTGCGAATTTAGAGAAGCATAATCCTCCAAGTACAACTATTGAAGTTCCTATTGCCATAGATAGACATACCTTCATAGCATTTAATATAGAACCTAATTGAGAAGATAGTATGTAAGTTAAGAAGCCTACAGCAAGTATTATTACTTTATTTATTACGAAGGCTTTATCTTTCATTTTTTTACCAGCGCTTGTCTTAAAGAATATATCTTGACTTACTGTTGTTGAACAACCTATTAGCATACTACAAGCAGTTGACATGTCTGCAGCCCATAGAGCTGATAATGTAAGACCTGCTATTACTGGTGGTAGTGATAATATTATCATTGGTAATGCTAAAGTTGCATCTACTCCAGGTATTAAAGCCTTTGATGCGATACCTAACATTGCACATAAGAAACCTATTGGTATCATCATTAATGCCCCTAATCTAAATCCATTAATTGCTGATTTATCGTCTTTAGATGTAAGACCTATTTGTATAACACCTTGGATTGAGTTAGTATTACCGCACATAACTATAAGCCAAGCTATAATTGCTGGTATACCCATACCTTCTGTAAAGCTTAAATATGGAACGTCTGTAGAAGTGCTAGCCATTTGTAATGCAGCATCCCAGCCACCTTGGTTGAAAAATACCATAAATGAAGCTACTATGATTCCGAAATAAATTAATGATATATTTATAATATTACTTAAACTAACAGATCCCATACCACCTACGAAGGCTACTAGCATGAATATTAAGAAACTGAAGAATGTTCCTGTAGTTATATTAAATACATCTGGTAGTAAACTTGCAAGTATTGATCCACCTGCTATATATTGAAGTGCTATTATTGTACATTGGATTAATACCATAGCTATTGTCATCATAACACCAGCTTTTTTATCGAATAAATCTTGAACTAATCCTGTTACTGTATTATGACCACTATGTCTAAAGCGTTTAACAACTAAAAAACTAGCCATTATAGCTCCAAAAGCCCAAGCTACATTGTACCAACCAGCAGATAAACCTGCCACGAATGCATTTTGTGCTATACCTATAGTTGAGGCACCACCTATAGCAAGACCAGCTATAGTAACGGCAGTTATCCAAGTACCATTTTTACCTTTGTATAATAAGAAGTTTTCCCCGTCTTTTTTCTCTTTTTTTGACATAAATATCCCTAATGCTAGTAGGAATATTACATATAATATTACTATTATTAATGGCGTATTCATGATTTTTTCTCCTTTATAAATAAATTTACAATATTAAAAATTTCCACTTTTTTATTTTTTATTTTCCCTTAATTTTTTATTAATCTTGAAGAAGAGGAACTACACTACCTCCATAAGGTAATATACATACGTCTTTTCCTTCAAAATCTACTTTTTCTAATAATTCATCTATATTTTTATAAGAATCTATATTTAAATCCTTTACAAAGTTTGGATCGATTTCACTTAGCATAAGTAGGTTTGCTTTTGAAATTGCTTCACATAGTGCGTAGAATATATATCCTCCTATTGTGAAGTTTGCTCTTAATTCTTCATCTAAAACTCCTCTTTTTAGTGGGTCTATCCAACTGAAGAAATCAGGTGCTCCTCCACCTTCTCTACATTCTGCTAGGAATATTACTGTTCCACCCTTTTTAACTGCTCTTGTAGC
>NZ_JAXEWM010000030.1:0-3670 GCF_034113885.1 Intestinibacter sp. | reverse complement strand
TATATAAAAGGGGCTAACCGTAAATTATTTTACGATTAGCCTCTTATGTTTTTGCAATGAATATTGCTAAACCAGATTTAGGCGAAGTGGCTAGAGGATTTATACCAAGTGTGCCTGCTGGAGGTATGATGATGGTTATATCTTTACTAGGATCTTGGGCTAAAGTTTTCTTAAGTATTGGATTATTTGCAGCAGGTTTATCATCTGCAATAGCTACACCGCTTGGTGCATCTTATACTTTGGCAGGTCTTTTAGGATGGGAATATGGACATCACGATAAGAGATTTAGAAATGTCAATATAGCTATAGTTATAATAGGTATAATTGTTTCAGGAACAGGATTCTCTCCTCTAACTATAATACTTATGACACAAGCGCTTAATGGTATAATCTTGCCAATAGTAGTTATTTACTTAGTAATAGTAACTTGCAATAAGAAATTACTTGGAGAACACACAAACGGACCAATTGCTGTAATTTTAGGTATAGCAATCGGTATAATAACAATAATACTTGGTGGATCTGCTTTAATATCTGCAGTTCAAAGTATTATGGCGATGTTTTAAAAATATTAAATTTTAAAAGAGACGAGCTTTAGTGATAAGCTCGTCTTTTGCATTAGAAATTAAAATTTTATTATTTTCTATTCATTTATTTTCAATTCAAAAACATCGTTTCTAGAGTAATGACCTACAACGTCTAAATCTATTTTACTTTGGATTACTTTATCCATATCTAAATCAGCGATTAACATTTCTTCCTTATTAAATACAGGTCCTGCCACGTATTTTCCAAAAGGATCTACTATACAAGTTCCACCAGGACACATGATTTCAGGTTGATTGTCTAAATCGTGAATATAGTTTAAATCTTGAGGATACATGCTCTTTTCAACGTATTGATTGCAGCCTATAACAAAGCATCTACCTTCTAGAGCAATATGTCTCATAGTAGCTTGCCATTCTTCTCTCGAGTCAGCAGTAGGAGCTAGATATATAGAAACTCCTTTTTTATACATAGCGACTCTAGCAAGTGGCATGTAGTTTTCCCAGCATATTAAAGAACCCATTTTTCCAAAAGGAGTATCGACAACAGTTAAAGTACTTCCATCTCCTTCTCCCCATAGAGAACGTTCACTGCCAGTTGGTTTTAACTTTCTATGTTTACCTAAATATTTTCCATCAGGACCAAAGAATAAATTTGTGCAATATAAAGTGCCAATTCCATCCTTTTCAGTACATCCCATTGATAGATAGACTCCATTTTCAAGGGCAGCATTTGCTAGAATTTCTGTAGTTTCACTTGGAACTAATACAGAGCTATCGTAGTAGCGTTTAAAATCTTCACGACCAGCATCTGTTCTACTACCTACTATAAATCCAAAAGAAAGACCTCTAGGATAGCAAGAAATAAATGCTTCAGGGAATACTACTAATTTTGCACCGGCATCAGCAGCTTCTTTTATAAGCTTAACAGCTTTTTCTACTGTAGCTTTTTCATCCATAATTATTGGTGCAGCTTGTACTGCTGCAACTCTAACTTTATTACTCATATAATCACCCCTAAATAAGTTTATAAATAGATAATTATTGCATGCAAATTATGTGTAGGAAAAGGTAGTGCACTTTTTATTGTAAATTCTTTCCTATTAATATAATAATACTACAATTTATGAAATTAATAAAATTGAATTATATGATATATAAATTCAAAAAAAATTGATGATAAATGATTGAGTTATTTTAAAGAACTTTGAATAAATTCAATAATGAATTATAATAAGTTTAAAAATGATAAATTTTATGTAGGATGGAGTTTGGATAGATGGAATTGAGAAATTTAGAGACATTTTGTATGATATATAAATTAAAAAGCTTTACTAAGGCAGCTAAAGAATTGGGCTATGCTCAATCAACTGTGACAACGCAAATAAAGATATTAGAAAGAGAATTAGGTGTTCAGTTATTTGAACGAATAGGCAGAAATATAGAATTGACTTCTAAAGGAAAAATATTTTTGGAATATGCTACTCAAATATTAGAACTATCAAATAAAACTATAGAGGCTGTAAGTGAAAAGGTAGAACCAGATGGAGTTTTAACTATCGGAGTAGCAGAATCCCTATGCACGATGATGTTTCACGAGCCCCTTAAAAAATATCATGAAAAATATCAAAATGTAGATATAATAATAAAAGTCGCTACATATAGAGATTTGCTAGATATGATAAAAAACAATAGAGCAGATTTTGTATTGATGATAGGTGAAAAAGTAAATGATTTTGACTTAGAATGTATAATGCACTACGATGAAGAAATGGTCATTTTAGCTTCACCTAAAAATCCTATAACTGATAAAAAGAAATTAAAAATCAAGGATCTAGAAAACCAACCTTTGATTTTAACGGAACAGGGATGTAGTTATAGGGCAGCATTTAAAAGGAGATTTAAAGAGGAAGGAATAGAGCCCCATATATCTCTTGAAGTTGGTGGATTAGAAGCGATAAAGAAGTTAACAATGGGAAATTTAGGGATAACATTGCTGCCACTTATGTCTGTAAGAGAAGAAATAGATAGCAAAAAATTGATAAGTTTAAATATAATTGATTGTGAATTTAAAATAGTTACTCAGCTTATTTATCACAGAAATAAATGGTTTACACCTGCTATGAAGGCTTTTATCGATGAATTTGAAATTTGGATAAATGAAAATATTAGCAAAGATATAGAGTTTAAAAAATATTAAATGAATATTTATATACAAGAAGTAGCTTATTTTTTTAGGAAACCTTTTGTATATAAATATTTCCATAAACAATTATTAAATCCGAGTAGGAAATTATATTAAAAAATAAAAACAAAAATAACAATATAAATTTTTTCAAAATCAAAAAATATGTTAACATATAACTATTAAAATAATACAGAAAGAAGAGAACTAATGAAAGAAAATTACTACGAAAAATTATTAAATATAAATACAAAAGGAAATGAAAATTGGAACAAAACATCAGCACATAATCATCCATATGAACCTACTCTATATGAAGCATTAGATTTTCTATTTGAAAATTACGATTTAAATAAAAAAGATCATGTTGTAGACTTTGGATGTGGGAAGGGAAGACTTATATTTTATATAAATTATTATTTTAAATGTATTGCAAGCGGAATAGAGTTTAATGAAATATACTATAATGAAGCGTTATTAAATAAATCTAGATATATTCAAAAAAATAAGAAAATGGAGGATAAAATAAATTTTCACTGTAACCTAGCACAAAATTATGATATAGATCCAAGGGACAATAAATTTTATTTTTTTAATCCTTTTTCTGTGCAGATTTTTATGAAGGTCGTTGAAAATATACTAGATTCTTTTGAAAAAAATCCTAGAAATATAGATTTAATACTTTACTATCCAAGTGACGACTATATTCAATTTTTAGAATATAGAACTTCATTTATATTAGAAAGAGAAATTATCTTTGATGACTTATACAAAAATGATCCAAAAGAAAAATTTCTTATATATACTTTAAAAGTAGATTTCTAAAATACGCATATAATTACTTTATTTAATAAATTGAATTACTATTTTATCTTTTATATATTTTGTAAAAACGAACTATATAAATATTACATTTACAAAAAAGCTTTGGTGATTTGCA
>NZ_JAXEWM010000029.1:0-10100 GCF_034113885.1 Intestinibacter sp. | reverse complement strand
TTATTAATTCTGAAAAATTTTTAAATTCATCGACTTTGTAAAATGGGGTAAATGAATTTTTATTATCATAAAGTACTAAAATATTATTCTGAAATATAAAAACATAATGATTTTTTAAGGTATTTTGTATTATTTGTCTTAAGTAATTGATTTTTGATTTTGAGTTTATATTATCAGAATCATTTAAGCATAAAAGATACATATTTGAATCTAAATTAAAATTTAAATTAGATAATTTCTTTTTTATAAGTAATAAATTAGGTTTTTCACAAGTTATTAATTCATACATTATAGAGTCTATCTTTGATGTTTTTGAATTTATGAATTTATCATCAGTAATCATAAGAGGATACATTAGTTTAGCTAGTGTTTTTAATATATGAATATCACTTGATGTAATAGGTCTATTAACTTCTAGCATACTAATACGCCCAATTGCAAAATCAATGTGTTTTATTGGAACACTAATTTCTCTATGCTTCATAATATCGTCAAAAAAAGTTATTATATGTTCGTAGCTGTTTTCTGCTAAAAGACGATTTTTTTTGTTGTGATTGTATTTTAATGAATATTCTGGATGAGGATATCCATGTTCTAACTGAAATTCCCACACAGGTTCATCTATTATTGTTTTTCCTATTTCAAAGTAGCAGGTCTGATATTTAGAATTAAGTACAATAATAGGATTATTTAAATACTCATAAGCTATAGAAAGCATATTGTCTATGGATAAATTCTTTTCTATACTAAAGATTAGCTTTTCTTTAAATGATGACAAAGCATCATCAAAATTTAATAGACCTTGAATAGTTTTTATTATGTCAAAAGTAGAAATAGAATTCTCCTCTAAAATAATGTAATTACAATTATTTAAATAGTTTTTTTCTTTAGGAGTACCTATTATTAAAAAATTTATTACATCTTCTACTAAAATATCTTTAGGTAGATTTTTTTCTTTAAATATATACAAACAATAAGGACTATAGCTAGGAAGAGCTTTAGTTGAAAATTTAAAGCTTATTATTTCAGTATAAAACGATATTTTATAGTCATAAGTATATGGTAAGAATTTGTCTAATATTTCATTTAAATTAATATACATTTTGCAACTCCTTTCATGATTTAAGATGAATATTGAATATATTGTTAATATTATACAATAAAATACTTTGAATTTAATTTTTTTTGTGTAATTTTTATAAAAAAATATATATTTTTTGTAAAAATATACAATATAAAAAATTATAAAAATTATAAAATTTATAATAATATTCATAATTTACTACATTGAAAAAGACAATTTAAAAGGGTTATACTTAAAATATAAAAGATAAGAGAAATGAAAACGTTATACAATATCGACATAAGAAAATCTTTTGTATTATTAAAATTTAAAAATAATTTATTATATGTTAAGGGGGAATTTACATGTCTAAAATTCAAGAAGTAGCAACAGCAGTAGAAAGAGGAAAATCTAAAAAGGTAGCAGGATTAGTTCAAGAAGCTCTAGATTCAGGAGTAAGTGCACCAGATATATTAAACGCAATGATAGATGCAATGAGCGTTGTAGGTGAAAAGTTTACAAAAAATGAAATATTTGTTCCAGAAATGCTAGTAGCAGCTCGTGCTATGCAAAAAGGTGTAGAAGTTTTAAAACCATTATTAATGGGAGAAAATGCAGTTTCTGCAGGAAAAATGATAATGGGAACAGTAGCAGGAGATTTACATGATATAGGTAAAAACTTAGTTATAATGATGCTTGAAAGTGCAGGTTTTGAAGTTATTGATTTAGGAGTAGATGTACCAGCAGAAAAATTCATAGAAGCATTAGATCAAAATCCAGATGTTAAAATAGTTGGAGCATCAGCACTTCTTACAACAACTATGCCAGCATTAAAAGATACAGTAAAAGCACTTAACGAATATCCAAATAGAGATAAATTCAAAGTTATGGTTGGTGGAGCACCTATAACACAAGAATTTGCAGATGAAATAGGAGCAGATGCATATACAGAAGATGCAGCTGAAGCAGCTCAAGTAGCTAAAAAATTAGTAGGATAAAGTTAATCGTTGCAGAGTGAGGTTAAATTAGAACTATATAAATTAAGAGAGGTTCTTTATGAAAAAAATAAATAACAAAATTAAAACTTTTTGGGGAATAAGCGAAGTTGGATTTTCGTTTATGAGTACAGTTGAAACAACATTCTTTGTAATATTCTTAACTGATGTAGCAAAATTACCATTACCATTGGTAGCTGCAGTAACCTCTATAGCAGGTATAGCAGATGCAATAACAGCTATGTTAGCAGGAGTAATAATAGACAAAGTTAATTTTAAAGGTGGAAAATATAGACCTTGGTTAATATACTGTTCTCCTTTTGTAGTGGCATTTTTCGTATTGATGTTTACTAAAATAGGACCAGATCCAGTTGCAGCATTAATTTGTGCAATAGGATATATATTAAGCCATGGTATATGGAATATAAGCTGGACAGCAAATAGAACTTTAGTTGGAGAGCTTACAGATGATCCAAAAGAGAGAGCATTTCTATCTGGTAGAATTTCAGCAGGTTCAAGTGCAGGAAAAATACTTGCATCATATCTTGTACCAGTATTAAATATATTCTTCTTAGGTGTATTTGCAGGTTCAAGTGGAGTTATTGGATATACAATGACAGCATTAATAGCATCACTTACATTTACAGTATGCTTTATAGTACATTTTGTTATAACTAAAGGATATGATGAGCCAAAAGAACTATCAGATGCTGATGCAAAAGGCGCAAAATCTATTTCATTTAAGGATATGGCAAAAAGTATAACTTCAAATCCACAGCTTTTATTAGTGTTAATTTACGATTTCTTAAAACTAATTGGATATTATACTTTAATGGCATCAGTTGCATATTATGCAAAGGTTGTCCTTAAGGATGCAAGTGCAATTTCTTTTATATTAGTAGTTTTCAACGTAGGAGCTCTAGTAGGATCACTTATATCAAAACGTGTAGTTGATAAGGTTGGAAGTAAATTGACAAATATGATTGGTATATTAGGATTTGCATTATGCCTAGTAGTTATATATATAATGCCAGTTAATAAAATAATAGTAACATCTCTTTTAGGCTTAGGACAAATATTCTTCGGAATAGCCTATGGAAATACTACTAGCTTATATTCAAACTGTGGTACATATAGTGAATATAAAACAGGAAAAAATACTAAAGCAGTTATAATGTCTTTCAGCTCTTTAGCTATAAAAATATCGATAGCAGTTAGAGGTGTTGTTATAACTAGTGTTTTATCAGCAATAGCTTATAATGCTGATGCAGCTATTACAGATTCAACTGTAAGTGGTATAAAAATGTTATTCCTTTTAGTACCAATAGCATTTTTAGTAATTTCTATAATACCTTTATTAGGATATAAAATTAAAGACAGTGATATAGCTGTAATGGAAAAAGAATTACAAGAAAGAGCTAAGGCTAATTAATAAAAAATACTTAGATTGTATAGATTAATTAATAAAATTGGAGGAAGAAAAATGAGTGATTATTCTTTTAAAATAGAAGAGATACAAGATGCAAAAATGGCACCGGCTATACCAATACCATATGGTGCACCAGAATTTGAAACAGTTAAGTTCAATACTCCTATAACACCAAAGGAAAATGTACTTAAAATATACAAAAAAGAGAAACCTCTTTGGATGCCATCACTTTATTTTGATGTTAACTTTATACAACCATTAGTAATGCCAGATGCATATGCTAGATGCAAAGGTGGTATCGACTGGTTTGGTATAGAATGGGAATATGAACCACAAACAAAAGCAGCTATGGTAAAACCAGGAACAAGAAGATTAGATGATATAACTAACTGGGAACAATTAGTTTTCCCTGATTTATCAGCTATAGATTGGCAAAAAGATTATGATGAAAATTACAAAGATAAGATAGATCCAGATAAGGCTACTGCATTTGTAATTGTAAATGGATTATTTGAAAGAACAGCAGACTTAACAAGCTTTGAAGATACATTCTGCTATTTATTAGAAGAAGAGGAAGCTTTAGAAGCGTTTTATACAAAATTAACTGATTTCCATATAGAATTAATGAAAATAGCTAAAGAAGTATATCATGCTGATATAATAACTTTCCACGATGATATGGGAACTCAAAAGAATTCTTTCTTCTCACCAGTTACTTTTGAAGAAGTTATGTTACCACATTATAAGAGAATGAATGATGCAGCTCATGAAATGGGACTTTATGTAAACTTCCATTCTTGTGGATGTGTTGGAAATCAAATAGAAAACTTTATAGAAGCTGGATTTGATTCTTGGGAAGGTCAAGATGCTTGTAATGATAAAATAGGTATATTTGAAAAATATGCAGATCAATTAGCACAAATAAGCTCTTTCTCACCAGACCCAGATGGTAAATTAAGTGATGAAGAATATGAACAAGCTATAAAAGATAGAGTAAGAGACTATGGAAAATTTGGAAGATATATAGCTTGGTATCGTGAAAATGATCCAGAACGTAGAAGAAAAGGATATGAAATAATGTATAAAGAATCTAGAAAATTATACTGTGATTAATAGATTTTAATAAAGAATTAATATATAAAGGATGGAGTATAACAAATGATTATTATAGGAGAAAAAATAAATGGCTCTATACCAGTTGTTGGTGAAGCAATAGCAAACAAAGATGCAGAATTCATTAAAAATAGAGCAAAAATACAAGCAGAAGCAAATGCAACATATATAGATGTTTGTGCTTCGGTGCAAGAAGATATAGAAGTAGATACTTTAAAATGGATGATAGATTTAGTTCAAGAAGTGACAGATGTACCTATATGTATAGATTCTCCAAGTCCACGTTCTTGTGTAGCAGCTATACCATTTTGTAAAAAGCCAGGACTAGTAAATTCAGTATCATTAGAAGGAGATAAAATAGATGTAATATTCCCAGTAATAGCAGATACTAAGTGGGAATGTGTAGCATTACTTTGTGATGATAAAGGAATCCCAAACTCTGTAGAAAGAAGAATGGAAGTATTTGATGGAATAATGGCAAAAGCTAAAGAATATAATATAGACCCATCTAGACTTCATATAGACCCACTTGTAGTTACTCTTGGAACTGATGAAACTGCTCTTACAACTTTTGCAGAATGTTGTAGATTAATAAAACAAAAATATCCAACAATACATATAACAAGTGGATTAAGTAATATATCTTTTGGACTTCCTGCTAGAAAATTAATAAATCAAGCATTTATGGTGCTTGCTATGAATGCAGGAATGGATAGTGCAATAGTTGACCCAACTAATAGAGATATGCTAGGAATGATATATGCAACAGAAGCTTTATTAGAAGAAGACGAATTCTGTATGGAATATATAACAGCATATAGAGAAGGATTAATTGGACCAAAAAAATAGTGTAAATTTGTAACAAACATTTTAATTAATAAAAATAAGGTTTTTTTAAATACGCCCACATTAAAGTATCGATAAGAATATAAAATTTATCGGTACTTATTTTTTATAGAAAAAGAGGTTAGGTTTATGATATACAATAAAGAACAAATTAATTTATATTTAAAAAAAATGAATTATAAGGATGAAGTAAAAATAGACTATAATACACTTAGCAATCTACAAATAGCTCATTTAACTAATATACCATATGAAAATATAGATGTTTTAAATAAAAAATCGTTATCCTTAGATGCTCAGGATTTATTTAATAAAATGATATTAAATAAAAGGGGAGGATATTGCTTTGAATTAAATGGATTATATAGTAATTTGCTAAAAAGTCTAGGATTTAATGTGACAAATTTAGCCGGAAGATTTATATATCAAGATGGAAAAACTAGAATGAGATTGCATAGAATTTTGAAAGTAGATATAGATGGGAAATCTTATATATCAGATGTAGGAGTATTGAGTGAACTTCCTAGAAAAAGCTTAGAGCTTGAAATAGGGAAAATACAAAATGATGGAAAATGTGATTATAAATTTGAATTAGACAAAAATAAAGAGTATATATTATATCAGAAAAAGCCTAATAAGGATTGGAAACAAATTTATAGCTTTTCTTTAGAGCCTCAATTGGATATAGACTATGTACTGCCTTCTTTTTATTGTGAAACTCATCTGAATTCTCCGTTTATAAATTCAATGAAAGTGGCTATTTATACAGATGAAGAGCATATAAGATTATTTGATGGTGAGCTTATTTTTTACAAAGAAGGAAAAGTTAGAAGATTAGAGAAAATTTGTGATAAAGAATTAGACAATGTGTTAAAAAAATATTTTGGTATAGTGTTGTAATTACCTTTGAATGTATATAATACAGGAAACTTATATAGTGGAGATGAAAATTATGACAAAAAAATTTGATTTAAAAGTTTTGCTAGATAATTGTGAAAGAAAAAAACTAATAGATCTAATAAATGAAAACAATATATCTATAGAAACAGCATGTGGTGGAAAAGGAAAGTGCGGAAAATGTAGGGTTAAAGTTCTAGAAGGACATATCAGTAATATAACAGAAAATGAAAAAAAAATATTGAGCAAAAAGGAAATAGATGAAAATGTAGTTTTAGCTTGCGAAAGATATGCACTAGGTGATGTAACTATAGAAACTTTAGATGAAAATAAAGAAACAGCTGAAAAGGGGAAAATTATAAAATCTGATAAAAATATAGACAGCATAGTAGAAAAAATATATTTAGAATTGCCATTACCTTCTTTAAAGGATCAAAGAAGCGATATAAAAAGAATATTAGATTGCTTAAAAGAACAAAAAAATATAGATTGTAAATTTGATATTAGCTTAATTTCAACGTTGCATGAAATTTTATTAGAGAGTGATTATAAGGCTACAATTACTATTTTTAAAGATGAAATAATAAAAGTTCAAGCAGGCAATCGTCAAAGTCAAAATTATGGAATTGGAATCGATATAGGTACGACTACAGTAGCTGTATATTTAATTTACTTAATTAGTGGAGAAGTTTTAGATACT
This sequence comes from Intestinibacter sp., assembly GCF_034113885.1. Classification (GTDB taxonomy): domain Bacteria; phylum Bacillota; class Clostridia; order Peptostreptococcales; family Peptostreptococcaceae; genus Intestinibacter. The sequence continues at coordinate 3,057 of NZ_JAXEWM010000029.1, read as the reverse complement.
AAATCAAGTCTTAATTCACAAAAAAAATATGGAGCAGATGTAATATCTAGAATAAATTACGCTATAGAAAGTAAAAAAAATAAACAAGAGCTCAAATATGAAATAGAAACCACTATTGATAAATTAATTGATAAGATTATTTCTAATAATAAAGTCGATAAAGAGGATATAGGTATAGTCAGTATAGTTGGAAATACTACTATGAGTCATTTGCTCATGGGAGCAAATGTAGAGGGGATTTCAAAAGCGCCTTTTAATGCAGTATTTTTAGATGAAATTATAGGCAAAGTAGATTTATTAAATATCAATAGCCTAGATAAAAGTACTAGATTTATATTACTTCCTAATATAGGCGGATATGTAGGCTCTGATACTTTGGGCGCTATATTGAGTAGTGATATAAAAAATAAAAGTGGAAATGTACTGCTTATTGATATAGGAACTAATTGCGAATTGGCATTAAAAACAGATAGAGAAATTTTAGTTTGTTCAACTGCTGCAGGACCAGCATTTGAAGGGGCTAACATGAAATATGGAATGAGAGCAAGTGATGGAGCTATTTACGATTGTGATATAGATTTACAAGACGATATTCATATAAAAACTATAGGCGATACTAGTGAATGTGTAGGAATTTGTGGCAGTGGTTATATAAATTTAATAAGTAAATTAGCAGAAGAAGAAATAATATTACCACAGGGCAGAATTGCTACGTTAGAGGATATTGAAGATGATGTATCTAAAAAGATTAAAGATAGAATATATAAACAAGAAAAAGCTTATGAGATTGAATTATATAATGATGGAAATAAAAAAGTAAGTCTAATGCAAGAAGATATAGTTAACCTTCAACTAGCAAAGGCAGCAGTAAAAACAGGAATTGAATTATTAATGATAGAAGGACAAGTAGATAAATTAGATAGTATACTTATAGCAGGAGCATTTGGTAGTAATTTAGATATCGACAATATAAAAAGTATAAATATGATACCAAATATTGAAAATGAAAATATACATATATTAGGAAATGCTGCTGGAAGTGGAGCTATTCAAATTCTTTTATATAAAGATAAATACAATAATATGAAGGATATAATTAAAAATACAAGACATGTAGAATTAGCTAATCATAGAGATTTTAATAAAATTTTTGCAGATTCATTGATGCTTTAGACTAAAAAGGGAGAGGATTTATTTGGAAAATTTAATTATAATATGTGAAGTTTTAAAGAATGAAGTTAATTTTCTTATAGAAAAGATGATTAAAAGTAATACTATAAAATCTATGCCTGAAATAATTTATGTTGATTCTAAATATCACAATAATCCCGATAATTTAAAATTAAAATTGCAAGAGATCATAGGTCAAAATAAAGAGTATGAAAGAATAACTTTATTATATGGTCAATGTGGAAATGCAGTATTAGAATTAAAATCAGATTATTCTAAACTAGTTATGCCAAAAGTAAGCGACTGTATATCTTTGTACTTGGGAGGAAATGACAAGCGAAAACAGATAAAAGATAGTGAGAGAACATATTTTTTCTCAAAAGGATATATGGAAAATGACAATAGTTTATACAGTGAAATGCTCAAATTAAAAGAAAAATACGGAGAAGAAGATGCAATAGATATGTATAAGATGGTCATATGTAATTATAAGCATATTGGGGTTATAGATACAAAGGCCTATGACTTAGAGGATATAATGGACAAAATTAAATCTTTGTGTGAGGATCTAGATTTAAATTATGAAGTTGTTGAAGGTGATCTATCAATAATGGAGAAGGCTTTATTAGGAATTGTAGATGATAGCTTCATAATCAAAGAAATTGGAGAAAAAGTATCTTATAAAGATTTTGAATAATTTTAGCTATAATATTATGTAAATATTGTAAAATTTAATTTTGAAAATGTTTGCATTGTTGATATTTCTTATTGCTAGATTTAGTTTTTTTATATACTATCTATAGTATAAGGACAAAATATAAAGCGGTTGGAAGGAGATTATTAAAATGCAATTAGGAATTAGAATGAAGGTTGATGCAGTACCTCATAAAGACTATTCTAAAAAACGTATGGAGGATTTTATAAGTAGAAGATTTGGAGGTAGAAAGTATAAATTAGAAGAATGTCCAAATATTAAAGAAAATAAAATTCAATTTGTTTTCGAAATGAAAGAATTAAAGGAAGATTTTATAACAGAAATTCGCGAAATTACTGAGGCATTTCAACAAATAGGAACATTAAATATGTATGAAATTACAGCATGTAATTCTGAATTTATACAATAGGCATAAATTTAAACGGGGCTTATAGAAGTATTAAACTTGTTATAAGTCCCGTTTTAGTTTAAGTATAGGATGCCTCCTCTATAAATCTTTTGACTGCAAAGCTTGTATATCTCGTGTTTGGATAATGAAAAAACAATTCTCTAATAGTCAGCTTTGAGTTTAATTTATAGTATTTTAAATCGCCGTATATCGGCATGTTTTTTATTAAAGTATCGCTGACTAGGGCTATCCCCATGTTGCTGCAGACTATATTATACGATGTGACTAGCTGCTCTACTTCTAGTATGATTTTAGGGGAAAAGTTGGCTTCTTTGCAGAGCATATCAAATCGATTTCTAGTGTCATTACCTGGATAAAGAGCTACAAATGGATAATTCTCAAAGCATTTCATACTCACAGCAGGAGAGGATTTATCTAAGTGGACGTCGTTTATTATGTCCTCCTTAGAAAGACCGTATTTTGATAATTCGCTGTCTAATTTGAGCTTATTTGGGACAGCTAATAAGAGGTTTTCAGTGTGAAAAACTTTCTTTTCATATATATTTTCATCAATTGGATAATTATCTAAAATCAAGTCTAAGGTCCCTTTTTTAATTTGATCCTCTAAATAAAAAATATTACCTTCGTGTAGCTCTATTTTTATCTCTGGGTATTTATCTGTGAAGCTTTTTATGATTCTAGGCAAAACAAAAGACGTGCAGAGGTTGTTTGAGCCGATTACGATTTTGCCTGATTTTAAATCTCTGACATCGTTTAAATAAGT
>NZ_JAXEWM010000028.1:0-2892 GCF_034113885.1 Intestinibacter sp. | reverse complement strand
AGATATGATAATTTTACTGGAATTATTATTTCCTCTTGAGAGTTTGCAGTCAAATCTTCGTCGTATTCTAATAATAAAGCTACCTCTTGATTTTCATCCTCTTGCTTTACATTATTATTTACTTGCTCTTGTTTTGATTTTACGCCAATACCATAAACCACTCCAACTACTATGAGAGAAAGTATTACAGCAATAGCAGTTATTTTTTTTTGTTTGCTTAATTTCATTTTTTCCTCCCTAGTTATTTACTTTAACATCATCCTTTGATTTATCGTCCCAAATCTTGCAAATTGTATATTCAGATTTTGATAAGAAATTATTCATTATTTGATCTATATCTCCGTTGTCGATTTTAGAATCCATAGATACATTTATAGCTATTATTTGTCTTTCATCAGTTAAATCTAATTTTCCTGATAATATTGATTGAATATTTAAAATATCCTGTGCGTTTAATACCTTATCTCCATTTACATCGCCAAATGTTATTTCGTATTTTTCTGGCTTTGTATAATCAGCTTCTTGATTTTGTATATTATCTTCATTTGAAGCATTTTGATCGACTTTAGCTTCCTCTATTTTATGGAATTCATAGTTGTCCATTTTTAATAAATCTTCCTTCTTCACAGATGTATCAAATAAAGCTATATATGTAGGAGTATTGCTCTTATCTGACAATTCTTGTGAATAATACAAGTATTGTTTTTTATCCTTAGATAATTTGAATTCTACTATTTCTTCTTTTTCCTTTTCTTTAAATTCAATTATCACGCATTTTTTATTTTCAGTGATTAGTCCATCCTTTTCACCAGTGTATACTGTCTTTATACTTATAGTTGCACTTTTGTTTTCAGTTGTTTTAACACTTTTATTTCCAACCTTAGATGTATATGTTTTATTTCCTGAGCTATCTACTTTTGTATTTTGATTATTTTTATTTTCACTGTTACTGTTGTTATTTTGATTATTGCTATTATTATTTTCGTTATTGTTATTTTGGTTGTTGCTATCGTCGTCGCCATCATCTTTTCCATTTAAATCAGGATTATCTCCTGTAGAAAAAGTAGTACTGGCATCTGTCATATCGTATAATTTATTTTGACCTTTTAAATATCTATTATATGCTACTAAAGCGTACATTCCTTGGTCTGTAGCCATTGCGTTAAGTCCTGTTCCAGCGCCTCCACCGCCGTCGTAGCCTTCTAATACATGTGCAAATCCGCCACCTTTGCAGTAAAAATACAACATACCATCTATTACAGTATTCTTATTTCCCTTTGAATCTGTCTTTATAAATCTAGAATCGCTGTCTACATCTATGCCTAGAGCCGTTAAAGCAACTATAGCTTGTGCTGTACTTTCACAGTTCATAGTTCCCCAAGAATCGAAAGCTCCTGTAGATAATTGCTTCTTACTCATTGCATTCAAGGCTCTATTTACAGCTTCTTTGACTTCTTCTTGGTCAGTGTAATTAGATAAGGCTTGTAATGCCATAAAAGTAATGTCAGGGTCAGGATCTGTTCCACTAAGCGCCCATCCACCTGCATCTTTTTCACCTTTGTGAATTTCTTTACTCAATATGAAGTCAATTAGCTTTTGTCTAGTAACTTGATCTTTTACACCGGATTTTTGTGGTATTTCGTAATTTCCACTGTCAAATGCTATAAGTGCAAAAATTGGTCCATTTATACCTTGTTTTTTTACATTGTCTAAATCAGTTAAATATTCAAGTAGATTGTACCCAGCCACATCGGTTACGTCTTTATTCATAGCTGTAAGCGCTAGTATTACTCTAGAATACTCTGTATACTTAATCTTATGAAGCTGTCCATCGCAATCTTTTAGAGTTTTTTCTACTCTTCTATAGTAATCATCATAATAACTTTTTGGTATTTTTACTCCACTTCTAGCCAAGCTAAGTACAGTCCATTCACCGCCTATACTAGCTACAGTAGGCTCAGGTATAGTTTTGTACATTAAGCTCGCTGTTTCATTTATGTATTTCTTTATCTTTTCTTGATTATATGCATAAGAATTTACACTATTTGAAAATACAAATCCAATCATTATGACAAAAGAAAGAAATACTGTACATATTTTTTTTAACAATTTATTCACCCCTTAATATAGTAATTTTTTCTCAAAAGATTTTATTTTTTTAATTATATATTTACTTAATTGTACAATAGATTTGGTGTAAGAAAAGTCTACTTTTAAGTAGTAGCACTTTTTGATAAAAGTTCTACTACTTATAAATACTCATAAAATTTTAAAAAGACCTCTGCAATTCGAGGTCTTTAAATGTCATTTAAAAAAATTAGGGAATTAATTTTAGGGTAAGTAGATTTAAAATCTCTACTCCCGTTTATGTGAGATTTGTTTGAATTTAATTTTTAATTACACGAGAGTTTAGTGTTTTAATCGTGGCTTTGCTTTTATTTTAATTTGGCCAATTAATTCCCTACAAATAAATTTAAAATAAAAGCTTTTCTATTTCTCTATCATTATATCATTGTATTTATTTTTTGTAAGTATAATCTTTAGTTCTACTACTTTTTGTAAGTAAAGTAGTAGAACTTTTTATAATTCTATTTATTGACTGATACTTGTAATTTACTTACTGATGTTGAGCCATTTTTATATGGAGAATAAACTGTATAAATATGACCTGCTTTATCCTTATATGTAACATAAGAGCTTGCAGTTAATTCTTTATCAAAGTTTGCTCTTTCTATATTTACTATTGTTCCTAAATAAGTTACATAATTTTCTTTTTCATTTACTTCATAGTTTACTTTACCTATAGATTTAGCTACTTTAGGAGTATCTAAGTTTAAAGTTTCTCCTTCTGCAAGTAGATTAACTGGAAGTATTAGAGTTCCTTTTTCTACT
>NZ_JAXEWM010000027.1:0-25916 GCF_034113885.1 Intestinibacter sp. | reverse complement strand
TAATCTACGCCTACTATTTTTTTGACTATTTGAGGGATTATAAGTCCGACGAAAATTATATTTCCAGCCACAGAGACAGATGCTCCTGTCAGCAAAATAACTATTATCAAAGCTATCAGCCTCGTGCAGTTTGTATTTTCACCCAGACCAATAGCTACCTCCTCGCCTAAGCTAAGGATTGTGATTTTTTTAGATAAAATCATGGCGAGACTAATTCCGATAGCTCCAACTATTAAAAGTAGCTTCACTCCCTGCCATTTAACTCCTATAAATCCTCCACATATCCAAAAGCTAAGCTGCTGTGACAGATTAAAATACATACAGGCTCCAGTCGCCAACGATATAAGCAATGTTCCAAGTGCTGTCCCAGCCAAAGTAAGCTTGACAGGATCTACCTTTCCAATCGACCTTGAGCTTACAAAATAAACAAACAATCCACTTATACCGCCTCCTAAAAAGGCAAATATCATAAGCGAAAATCCGCCTATAACTATATTTGGATTTATCTGCTGTAAAACTAAAGCCACAGCCACCATAAATGTAGCACCCTGAGTTATACCTATAACCGACGGTTCAGCTATTGGATTTCTAGTTATCCCCTGCATGATTGCACCTGACACCGCCAAAAATCCTCCGACCAACGCACCGGCAAGTGCCCTAGGTATTCTGACATCTCTTATAATTTTCGATTCTATATCATTATTATTTGTAAATAAACTATCTATCATAGTCGAAAAGCTTATATCCTTCGCACCTATAGATACCGATATGAATATTCCCAAGGCAAGTAATATCAGTCCTAACACTATCAAAATATACGAATTTCTTTTATTCAAACAATTCACTCCTTTTTTGAATTTTCTAATTTATCCTCTAAATTAAACTAGGTGAATAAATAAATTTATCCACCTAATTTAAAATCAACATCGATTTTCATATTATTATATTAAAGCTTTTTTAATTTCTTCTAACAATAATTGTCTTCCCATTGGATTGTAAGCCTGTGAGAAGAATGGACTTGCATTTAAGAATACAAAGTTTCCTTCTTTTACAGCTCTTATCTCGTTAAATACACTGTCTTTTTCTAAATCCTGCTTATCAGATTCCATACCGATTACTATTATGTTATCTGCATCTATTTCTGTAAGTCCTTCTATACTAACAGTTGGAAGAGTTATGCTGTCTTGTTCTGGCATATTTGCTGGTTGTTTAAGTCCCATATCTTCTTTTAAAATAGTTCCCATTCCACCTTCTGTGAATATCATAAATTGTCCTGATGACGCTAGAGCAACTACATATGATTTATCACCATTTGCTTCTTTTATTTCATCTCCAATTTTTTTAGCTTCTTCATAGTAAGAATCTAACCATTTTTTAGCGTCGTCTTCTTTTCCGAATAATTTAGCAACCTGTTCTAAATTTTTTTCCCAATCATTTGAGTAATCCTCAAGCATTACAACTGGCGCTATTTCTTTTAATTCATCGTATATTTTTTCTTGTCTCGGAGCCATTATTATTAAATCTGGCTCAGCTTCTATTATCGCCTCTATGTCCATAGTATCGCTCATTGAATGTCCGACTACTTTTACATCTTTAAAAACTTCAGCCATATAAGATGGTACGTTTTCTGTATCATAAGAATCAACGTTAGCAGTTGCTACTGGAGTATATCCCAATATAGCTAATTCCTCACTACTTCCAGAAATATCTACTATACGACTTGGATTTTTTGGTATTTCTACTTCTCCCTTTGAAGTCTCTACAACTCTCATTTTAGTTTCTCCTGCTGTTTCGTCGCTATTTGAGCATCCTGTAAATAGCATCATCGATAATATCGCTATCAACGACATTGCTAGTATTTTTATTTTTTTCATATTTATTCCTCCATTATGATTATATTTATCTATAGATAATGATTATCAATTCTTGTAGATAAATTATATCAAATTTTAAAATCTGCGCAATATAAATCGCCCATTTCCATAATTTACATATTTCTATCAAAAAAAATAAAAACTGGAGATATTTTTACTATCCCCAGTTCATTTTAATTACAGTCTAAACAACTCTCAGACTTATTTTCTATCGAACTCTGTTTTTGATAAAGCTTTTTGCTTTTATATAAAACTATAAAAATCAATGCCATAATAATTCCTTTAAAATTACTGCTTATTGTGACACTCCACCAAATTCCATTAAGCCCAAGTAAACTTGCACTGCTAAATAAAATAGCCATAGGAATTCTAGCCAGATTCAAGGTTATACTTACAAAGGAAGGTATATAAGTTCTACCCAAACCTTTAAAAATACCAGTAACAGTTATTTCTATACACATAAGCAATTGAGAATACCCCAATATTCTCAAGTAATCTGTTCCCTTTAAAATAGCATCAGGCTCATTTATAAATGCACTAAATATGTATTTTCCTAAAAATATTAGAATTGCCGATGTTACACTTCCCCAAATCAAAGCTCCAACTAGCGCTATTTTGCTACCTTTGCCAATTCTATCGTATTTACTAGCTCCATAATTTTGACCAGTAAAAGTCGATAAAGCAGCCGCAAATCCATCTGCACTCATCCACGAAATTGACTCTATCTGAGATCCTACCTTTTGAACCGCAATAGCAACCGGTCCAAATGACGCCACTATAACGCCCATAGCCATCGATATAAGCGTAAATAATGCATTTTGAATAGCTACAGGAAAACCTAATTTATATAAAATCTTAAAATACTTCCACTCTATATTTCTAAAATACTTCACCTTGAAGTATTCCTCATTATTTTTCACTATAATACTTATAAATACAAAGCTAACTATTATCTGAGATGTCACAGTCGCAATACCTGCCCCATTGACTCCAAGTGCTGGTATAGGTCCAAGTCCAAATATCATAATTGGATCCAAAACTATATTTGCAATAAGGCCTATAGTATTTATTTTAAAAGGAGTCTTACTATTTCCAAGACCTATAAATATCGATGTAAAAACCGGATTTATAAAGTAAAAAATCATTCCGCATGCCACTATTATTAAATAACTCCTAGACATAGCTATTACTTGATTATCTCCCAAATTAAAAAGACCTATAAAAGGTTTATTGAAAATAATTAAAATCAAGCTATACGTTATAGATAAAAATATATTTAACTCTATAGATGATTTTATATATGCTTTAACCTCTTTTATATTTTTTTCGCCCATACTCTGTGCGACCTTTACTTCTCCTCCAATTTTTGAAAACAAAATAAATGCCATGGCAAGCCATGTATAAAAACCAGCAGTTCCAACTGCTGCAACTGAGTCACTTCCATTTCTCCCTACCCACATCATATCGGTTAAATTATATGCTATCTGGATAAAGGAGGTAGCCATTATTGGGATAGCTATTTTTACTAGCTTCTCTACAATTCCCCCTTCTGTCAAATCAATCTTCTTATCCATATTTTCCTCCAAATTTTACACAACTAAATATTTTCAATATCCACACAAAAATAACTAAAATCCAAGTGATTTTAAATCTAATCTACTATATGATACAAAAACTAATACTAAGCCTATTATAAAAGCCACCAATATTATTAGTTTTACATAATTATTGACTTTAACTTTTTTCCTCAATTGATACATAATCATAAAAACAAAGCTTATTATACTTATAAAAATCGCCATAACACCGACAGTAAGTACAAATGCAGTTATTAAAAGACCATCCATCGTCTTTCCTCCTTACTTTTTTATAGTTAACAATATTGTATCATATATTTTATTTATACAATATTGTAGTTATATAAATCAGCAATATTTAGGTAGAAATAGGTAAAATTATAAAATATAATTATATTAATCGAGAAAATTTTTATTACAAGGAGTTTTTAATATGATTAAATACAAAGAACATTTTGGAATAAGTATAATTTCTACTGAAACAAATCCTTCAACTTATGTAGATTTTTTAACAGAAGCTATTGTAAATGACGTTGAAAAATTTCATAAATCTATAGAAGGCTACGAAAAAACACCACTAGTTAAATTGGACAATCTAGCAAGAAAATTAGGCGTAAAAAACATTTTTGTAAAAGATGAATCCTACAGATACGGACTTAATGCATTCAAAGGGCTTGGAGGCTTATACGCTATATTTAGAATTGTATGTGATAAATTAAATTTAGATCCTTCTTCTACAACATTTGAAGACCTTCAATCAGAAGAAATAAAACAAAAATTAAAGGATATAGTATTTGTAACAGCTACAGACGGGAATCACGGAAAAGGCGTGGCTTGGGCTGCAAACAAACTAGGCTGCAAGTCAGTAGTATTTATGCCTAAGGGAAGTGTACTAGCTAGAGCTAAAGCTATCGAAAGCATGGGAAATTCAACTGTCACAATAACAGATTTAAACTACGATGATGCAGTTAGAAAGGCGTCTTCTCTAGCTGACGAAAAAGGATGGTATCTAGTTCAAGATACTGCTTGGGAAGGATACGAAGATGTTCCTAACTTCATAAGCCAAGGCTATACTATTATGGCGAAGGAAGCATTAGATGAATTAAACGAACTTGGAATAGAAAAACCTACTCATTTATTCCTACAAGCTGGCGTCGGCTCTATGGCGGGAAGCGTGCTTGGATATATGGTCAATAGATTCGATAAAAAGCCACCTATAACTACTATAGTTGAACCTGCTACTGTGGCATGTATTTATAAATCTGCACTTGCTGACGATTCAAAGCCTCACGCTGTTACAGGTGACCTACAGACAATTATGGCTGGACTTAACTGCGGCGAACCTAATACTGCTACATGGCCTATATTGAGAGATTATGCAAGCTTCTATGCTGCTTGTCCAGATTATGTAACTGCTAGAGGAATGAGAGTACTGGCAAGTCCTATAAACGACGATAAAAAAGTTATCTCTGGTGAATCAGGTGCAGTCGGCACTGGTCTTTTATCTATTTTAATGGAAAAAGATGAGTTTATCGATATAAGAAAAGATATGAACTTAGATGAAAACTCAACAGTTTTAATATTCAGCACAGAGGGAAATACTGATCCTAAAGGATATGATGAAATTGTCTACGATGGAAGAAATTACAGTCCTTTTGTTTAAAATTATAGACTGATTTATAAAAATATTTTACTTAATACCAAGGAGGATAAAGCCATGAAAAAAGCTGTATATTTTTTCTGTACAGATTACGAAAGAGATGAAGTCGCACCGAGAGTGTTAGATTATTCAAAGGAAAATTACGATTTAAAGCTTGCTGATTTTAAATTTGCAGATAGAGATGTATATGAATACACAGATGATATGGGTAATTTATTTTCATATGTAGAAACTGACAAGGTCTTAAGCTATGACTACGATTTATACATACCTCTTTTAAATAAATATTTTGGAGATTACGATGTAGCCGGAGTTATAAACTGGCACGGTGGTAAAAATGCCCCAGACAAAATACTTACTGTCCATTCAACTGGAGATGTCGTCGGCAAGGTATTTGCTCCATCAAATCCAATTTACCTTAGAAACCTACTACTTGCAATAGAGGAAAACCGTGTAAAAGAAGGATTAGACGATTTTACGACAATGACAGAGGCTACACATTGGACTGGTACTATCCAAGGTCAAGATATAAACCTAATAGATAAATACCAAGTTCCTATATTCGACATAGAAATAGGTAGTACGCTTGAAAGCTGGAAAAATCCAGTCGCAGTAGGCATACTTTCAAACTCTCTTTTAAGAGTTTTTGACAACGAAAAGGATCCTTCCTTAAACGATATCAAGGTTTTACTTTGCGCAGGTGGAATGCACTTTGAAGAGAGCTTTTCAAATGTAATATTAAACACAGAAAAACCGATTTCAATTGGACACGTATTATCTGGCCAATGGATGGTTCAAGGTGAATACGACAAGGATGAAAATTATCAATACCTAAAGAAATGCGTGGAATCAATCTCTATGAAGGTAGACGGAATAGTTTTCCACGACAATATAAAATCAGCATATAAGAATCAAGTTAAAAAGCTTGGAGAAGAGCTAGGTATACCAGTTTTTAAATATAAAAAGCTAAAAAATCCTAAGGATTTACCACTATAAAATTATCAAAATAAAACAAAATAAGGGAGCCATATAAACAGACTCGTTTTATATGCTCCCATTTATTTTTTAAGCTTTGGTTTTTAATCTACTATATTTTCATTCTTTTTCTTTTTGATATGTTTTCCAACTATCTCATTTACATCAGTTATTGTCACAAAAGCAGAATAATCATCTGCTGCCACTATTCTCTTAAGCTCTGGAATTTCTATTCTCGTTACAACTGCATATAAAACGACCTTTTTACCACTTATAAGTCCTTCTCCTTCTAGCATTGTAACTGTTCTACCTAGATGCTTGTATATACTGTTTGCAATCTCTTCACCGTGGTTAGTTATAATCATAGCTGCCTTAGCCTGTTCTAGACCCTCAGATACCATGTCGATGATTTTGAAGGTTATAAAATAAGTAAGAATAGAATACAATGCTCTATCCCATCCAAATAACAAGCTTGCTGTAGCATATATAAAGAAGTTAAAGAACATCACTACTTGACCTACAGAAAATGACATCTTCTTGCTGATCAATATAGCGACTACCTCTGTACCATCTAAGCATGCACCGTATCTAATTACAAAACCAACACCAATACCTAATAAGACTCCTCCAAAGACTGTTGCAAGTAATATGTCATTTGTCAATTCCTCTACAGGTTTAAATTGCTCTAATAAAATTGAAAATACTACCATTGCATAAGCGGCTTTTATTAAAAAGCTCTTTCCCAATTGCTTATATCCTAAAATTAAAAATGGTATATTTAATACCAAAGTAAGTATACTTAATTGAATTTTAGTTACATAGCTCAACATGATAGATATACCTATTATGCCACCGTCGATTATATTATTAGGAACTAAAAATATTTCTAGGGCTACAGCTGCAAAGGTTGCACCAATAGTAATGAGTAAAAAAGAAATGAATTGATCTAGTAGACTTTTGTTGTTACTCTGATTCGTCATACTAATACCCCTTTTCTTATTTAGATTATAAGTGTCCAAAATATAAATTTTATATTTTTTTCTAAAATCCTCTTTATTTTTTACATTTTTTACAATTTTTTAACATTTTCGCCCCTCCCACATTTACAAAACATGGATTTAATATATAATAATTATGTATGTTATTTTAATTAATCGATATATTATACAACTAGAAAGGATTATATTTATGGAGTTAACTCATTTATTTTTCTTATGTCCATTTATGTTTTTAGCTGGATTTGTTGATTCTGTAGCAGGTGGTGGCGGTTTAATTTCGATACCTGCTTATATGGCGACAGGGATGCCTATGCATTTCGTATATGGATGTAATAAATTTTCCAATTCATGTGGAACTACTTTAGCCACAGTGAAATATTTCAAAGAAGGTGCACTCGATTTAAAGGTTGCAATCGTATCTGCAATCGGTGCTTTCATAGGCGCGGGAATAGCGACAAAAATTGTGCTACTTTTAGATAATGATTTATTGAAAAAAATGCTTATAATAATACTTCCTATTATGGCATTCATTATTTTATTTAGATTAAACAAAATCGAAATAAAAGACTCTGAAGATACTCAAAAGAAAAAGAGCTTGTTTTTAGCATTGTTAATAGGATTTATCTGCGGAGGCTACGACGGTTTATTTGGACCAGGTACTGGAACTATCGCCATTATGGCATTTGCACTTATACTTAAATACGAAATAACAACAGCATCAGGAAATGCAAAGCTACTTAATTTAATGTCTAATTACGCTTCTGTAATCGGATATTTTATCTCTGGAAGTATCTATTTCCAACTTGCTATACCTTGCGCCATATTCAATATAGCTGGAAGCTATATTGGCTCAAGCCTAGCTATAAAAAACGGAATAAAATTCATAAGACCTATGATGGTCGTAGTCGTAGTTCTTTTATTAGGCAAAACAATATTAGAAATGATTTAAAGGCTATTAGCTCTTATGTTATTTTATGATTCAAATTTGATATTTATTCAAAAAGTCAGTAAGATGGAATTTCCCATATTACTGACTTTTATAATTTCTATATTCTATAAAACTCTTCTAGCATTTACATATGCATTTTGATAATAACTGCTGTTAAAATCTGCGATTGCTATTTTCTTCTGACTGTAAGATGCATGTATTATTTTTCCATCTCCTATGTAAAGTCCGACATGTGATACAGCCCCGTTATTTGAGCCATTAGTATCGAAAAATACTAAATCTCCTGCTCTCAAATTACTCTTACTTACATATGTACCGTATTTACTTTGTTCACTTGAAGTTCTAGGTAAAGTTATTCCTGCTTTATTTTTAAATACATAATATGTAAATCCTGAACAGTCGAAGCTATTTGGTCCTTGTGCTCCCCATACATATGGTTTTCCAAGCTGACTCTTAGCATAAGCAACTACTGCACTCGCACTTGTTGATACTGAACTACTACCTGTTGAGCTTGAACTTGAAGATGGTTTAGAGCTTTGTAAATATGAACTATCTACATATCCTGTTTTGCCATTATAGTTTATTTTAGACCAACCATTAGATGTCGATAAAACTGTTACTTTTTCACTATAATCTAATTTTCCTATTTTAGAATAGCTAGTTGATGGTCCTGTTCTTACATTTAATCCAACTGTGGCATTTACGTACTTAGTAGTTCCGCTACTTTGAGAAGTTGAACTTGATGAACTGTAGCCTGATACATAGTCCTTGTATATATATCCAGTTTTACTGTTGTATTTTGCTTTTACCCAATTTCCACTAGTGCCTAGAACCTCTACATAGCTTCCCTTTGAAATTGTAGTTATTCTAGAGTAGCTAGTCGATGGTCCTGTTCTAAAATTAACATTTGCTGTTACAGTTTTTAAAGATGTAACATAATCCTTGTAAACATATCCAGTATCATTTCCGTATTTTACGTTGATCCAGTTTCCTTTTTGTCCTAAATAAGTTAATTCATATCCTTTGTATAATTTTTTTATCACAGAGTAATCCATAGAAGGTCCTTTTCTAAAGTTTACTCTCGCTGTCACAGTTATAGTTTGGCTTGCTGCCTCTACTTGAGATATATTCGCTAATGGCATTACTATTGCAGATGCCATCACAGCAGCGCTAGCAATTGCATAAGATTTATTTATACTCATAATTTAAATCCCCCATTTCTAGTAAATTTTTACCTTATATAGATATTGTTACATTTTTGTAACTTTTTTGCAAGTGTTTTTTGTTACTTTTCTGTTACTTTTGTAAGTTGTAACTTTTTCCAGCAAAAAAGAAGTTATCTATTAGTCTGTATTTTTCAACTAATAGACAACTTCTTTTAACGTATCTCAAACTTATTTATTGTTATTTTTTACAATGTTTACAATAACTTCCTTTGCCTTTAACATTTCTTCTGCAACAGCATACTCGTAATATCCGTGGAAATTATATCCACCTGTAAATAAATTAGGTGTAGGAAGACCCATATATGAAAGTCTTGCACCATCAGTACCACCACGAATTGGAACTACTTTTGGCTCTACATCTGCTTGCTTCATAGACTCTTTAGCTAAATCAACTATATACATAACTGGTTCTATTTTCTCTCTCATATTGTAATAGCTATCTTTTATATCGACTAAAATTCTATCCTCTCCGTATTTTTGTTGTAGAGTTTTAGCGATTTCTCTAATTTTATTTTTCTTTATTTCTAATTTTTCTAAATCAAAATCTCTAAGTATGTAAGATAGCTTAGCTTGATCTACTTCGCCACTCATTGAGTTAAGCATATAAAAGCCTTCATAACCCTTTGTTTTTTCTGGTACCTCGTCCTTTGGTACCATAGAGTGAAATTCAGATGCCACACTTGCAGCATTTATCATCACTCCATACGCATATCCTGGATGTACGCTTTTTCCTATTATTTTTATATTAACACCAGCTGCGTTGAAGTTTTCGTATTCTAATTCGCCTATTTCTCCACCATCTACTGTATATGCAAAATCTGCATCAAATTTTTCCACATCAAAGTAATCAGCTCCTCTACCGATTTCTTCATCAGGTGTAAAACATACCTTTATATCAGAGTGTTCTATATCGGGATTTTCAACTATAAATTTTAAAGCCTCTATTATTTCGGTTATACCAGCCTTGTTATCTGCTCCAAGCAAAGTAGTTCCATCTGAAGTTATTATAGTTTTTCCGATTTTATCAGATAAAATCTCAAATTCACTTGGTGATAAAACTATATTTTCTTCTTTATTTACAACTATATCTCCACCGTCGTAATTTTCGTGAATTTGAGGCTCTACACCTTCTCCCTTAGCTGCTGGCGAAGTATCCATATGAGCTATAAATCCTATTTTCTTTAAATTTTTATCTGTGTTTGATTTTAAAGATGCATACACATATCCCTTGTCGTCTATATAAGCATCTAAAAGTCCTATTTCTTTTAAATCCTCTACTAATATTTTACCTAGATTTTTTTGAATTTCTGTACTTGGAACTGTACTAGATTCTTCATCACTGGTAGTATGTATTTTGGCGTATTTGATAAATCTATCTATTAAATTTTGCATAATCTTCTCCTTCTATTAATTCTTATTTACTACTTATTATTTACAGCTTTTCAAAAAACTTTCACTAAAAAACTTCCAAACCTGTTCCTTTCTTTCCTCATATCTATCTTCTCCACAATACATAAGACTCACCATAAGGCCATCTAGAAGAGCTGTGTATGTCATTGCTAGTTCTTTAGCTAAATCTTTTTGTATTCCTTCTCTTATAAGATATTTTATTATTAAATTTTCTACTGTAAAATAATAATTATCACAGTATTTTTTTATAAAATCATAGTATTTTTCTCCAAATCGATATCCTATTTTATATACAAAATTTATAGTAAAGCTTTCATCTTCTATAAATCTATCCTTCAAAGAAACTAAAAATCCCTCTAAAACTTCTAAAATAGGATCTTTCTTTTTAGAGAAATAATCAACAGCAAAATCATTCTCCGTTTTAAAAGAAATTTCTGTTGCTATTTCAAAAATTTCATCCTTGCTTTTAAAATGCGAGTATATTGTCGATTTTTTTATACCAACTAGTTCAGCTATATTGGATATAGATGTTCCATCGTATCCATTCATCGAAAAACTGTATATAGCCTTTTCTATTATTTTATTTGATGACATAAAACTAAATCTCCTTTATAATTATTCGCGCCACTTCACGAATAGTTTTCTTTATATTATTATACAACTTTATTCTTTTTAAAGTTTGAAAATATCATCTTATGTTCTACATTAGGATCGAATTTAAATATCTTAAAAACTATTTCAAGCAAATACCCAAAACAGAATGCTGATATTATAGTTCCTATACCAAAAGTTCCTCCCAACAAATATCCAACTACTACTGCACATATTTCCATTATAGCTCTCAACATTCCAATTGATTTTCCAGTTTTTTTATGAAGCGCAATCATAAGGCCATCTCTAGGTCCACAACCCATTGCCGGTATCAAATATGAAACTGTAGCAAGCGCCATAATAACAAGTCCCAATACAGTCATCACTACGCCTAAAAATAAATCATGTGTAATTGGAATAATATTCATGCTATCGATTACATCTATTAAAATACCTGGAACAAATATATTTCCTATAGTTCCCCATCCTAAATTTTCACCTAAAGATATAGATACTGCAATAACTATTACTCCCACTAACATAGATGCCTGTCCCATAGTCATACCTGTTGTCTTGCTGAGACCTTGATGTAGTACATCCCAAGGCGATAATCCCGCATTTGAATTTACCATTACTACAACAGCCACTGCAGTCAATATATATCCTAAGGTTAAATAAATAATTGTTTTTATATTTTTCATGACATCCTCCTAAAAAATTAAACCTCTACCACTATAAAAATCTTAAGACCGAACGATCGGTTCTATATTTTTATAATAACACAGTTTTCTATATTTTTTGTAAAATTCACAAAAATTTCATAAAAATTATAATTTCCTTAATAACAAAAATAGATTTGAAAATTAATTCAAATCTATCTTGCCAATAATTTATTAGAAAGGTTTATATATTTTTGATCCTCACTAGAATTGTAAATTTCTATCCTTCCAATATTATTTTCTTCATTTAATTCATTTTTTTCTTCTAAAACCTCTTTAAGATGTCTGCAAGTACCTAAATTTCCGTCCACTAAATTCGTATTTTGAGGAAGAAATTTTTTTAAGTAATCTCTATAAAAAATAAAATGAGTACATCCCAAAACAACGCTATCTAGATTATCTACATTTATATTTTTATAGTATTCTTCAATTTGATCTAAAACTACTTTTTCGTCATCTATCAAATCATTTTCAACTATTTCTACAAGCTTTGGACATGGCATCTTTATTACATTGTTATTTCCCATAAACTTGTTCATTAGCTTCTCAAACTTTTTTTCCTTTAAAGTAAGCGGTGTTGCCATCACTACTATATTATTATTCTTAACTCCTTGTGTTGCAACCTTCAAGGCAGGCTCCATACCTATTATAGGTAAATCCTTGTATTTTTTTCTAAGGTAGTTTGCAGATGCACTAGTTGCTGTATTACACGCTATTACTACAGCCTTTACGCCTTTTTCTATAAAAAATTCTATTATCTCAACACATCTTTTAGTAATTTCATCCTTAGTCTTTACTCCATATGGAGCATATGCTGAATCTCCGAAGTAGATAAAGTTTTCGTTTGGCATAAGCTCTTTAAGATCTCTAAGCACGCTTATTCCACCTAGACCAGAATCAAACACTCCTATGGCTTTTTTACTGTTATCCATTTAAACTCCTCCTGTATAAATTTCGCTCTTAATATATTATCACTTTTATTATTATAAAATATATATCCTTTTTATACAAAAAAATATTTTTTTAGTTCAAAATAAGCGCAAAAAAGCTGTATCTGCTTTAAATCGTCTAACAGATACAGCTTCCAAAATATCAATTTAATCTATTTCAAATTCTCTATTATCTTTATCTATAAATCCTATTTTTATTTCACAGTCGAATATCTCTTTAAGCAAGCTTGCAAGCTCTTCTCTAGCTGCCATTAAATTGTCGTAATTTGAATTTTTGAATCCATCGATTGGGAAAAATATATTTTTTGTGCTCTCTACTATCTTTCCTTCTTCACTTTGTCTCCATATCCATCTTCTAGTTCTTACCTTATCTCCAACAGCGTATACTAATTCCCCTGCGTCTAATACTTCTGCTTCTGTTTCTCCAAATGGGATAAATTTATCTCCCTCTCTTGAAAATCTCACTTCTACATCTTGTGGCATAATTGTATCTATATCGTGAGCTCCCATAGGTAGGTAGTATTTAAGGCTCATAGCATTTCCTATATCTACAATAGGGTTTATACTTGGCAATCCCTTTTTCTTAGAAACTCTTGTAAGCATAGCCTCTATAGAGCTCATAAATTTATTTGGATTTATTCCAAGCGCTCTAAAAGCCTCTCTATAGCAAGCTACTTCTTCAGATTCCTTTACTTTTTTTCCTTCGTATTTTTCTTCATTTGCTTTAATTCCAGTTTCTAATAAGTTTTGTATCTTTTCTATTTTTTGTGTATTATCGATTCCCTTTGCTACGACTATCCCAAAACACACATCATCTAACTTATCAAATACTTCCTTTTCTACAATAAACTTCATTTGTTTCACCCCTTAATGAACTATACGTTTTGTCTATTGGAGCTAATTAAAATAATTATATCTCCAGTATATAAATTATAAACCTTAAAGTAAGTATAATGTCAATATATAAATGCTATTTTTCGTTTTTCTCTACTAAAATCTGAATTTCTGTAATCATATCGTCCTCTTTTTGTATCAAAGTCGGATCTACTATCTGTATTTCAAATGGATCATCTAAGATTATATAGTCATTGTCTTCTATGTATTTTTTTATTTTATCGTAATAGGCAGGCGCATCCTTGTGGTACCCGTTAAATCTGATACTTAGATATTTGCCTTTTGGAAGCTTTTTTAGCAGTCTTCTATCGTATTTAGTTTTATCTATAATGGCAAATACGCCATCATATTGATCGTATTTTTCATTTTGAAAATTATCTTTATCTATAAAAAGTCCGACATTACCATATGATAGCGAAACCTTTTTTCTAGATTCTTTTACCAATTTTCTAACATATATTCCGATATCTTCATAAGAAATAATTTTCCCCTTTAATCTCACGATCTTTCTCTCTTCTAAATCTAATTCAACGACTTCATTTATATGCTCTGTGTTGATTGCATCTTCGATTTGTTTTATTTTTTTATCTATTTTGTATTTTATAGACTGTAGCTCTTTGATTTTTTTACATGTAATTTCTTTTTGGTAAGTCAAGCTATTTATGACATTTCCTATATTTACCTCTTCTAAGTGATATTTTATAACCTTTAAAGAAAGTCCTAAATCCTTCAAATACTCTATAGTCTCCAATTGGTCAATTTGATCCATTGAATAATATCTGTAGTTGTTCTCAGGATTTATTATTTCCGGTTTAAATAAATCTATTTCATCGTAAAATCTCAAAGTTTTTGGATTTAAATCAAATAAACTTGCCATTTCTCCAACTGTAAAGTATTGCTTCATAAATATTCCCCTTATTTTTAAATTATCATTTTCTTAAAGTTTATACTCTGTATTTTATCATATAAGTCTATACTTTCGTCATTTATAATTTTTCAAATTTATTAAAAAAAACTTCTTTATTAGATAATATATATTTCCAAAATTTTTTAGATAATCTATCGAAATCTTTATCAGTTATCTCTCTCCCTTTAAGCTCATCTGTCTTTATTTTATAAAAATAATTTCCTACATACATATATGATTTATTTTTTAATTCTTCATCTACATCCATATCGAAATCAATTTCTAACACATAAAATAAAAGTGTCGCCAAAAGTCTGATAAAGGCTATTTCTTTTTCTGTAAATATATTTTTTAGTCCAATGCAGTATTCAATTCTGTTCATAATCAACACCCCTAATAACATATCTATAACTCTATATCCACAACTTCATCCTGAATCTTATTTATTCTATCAATCGTCTGATTTTTCATATACTCGACATAACTTTGTTGCCAAGCATAATCATACTGAACATCTTTAAATAGCTCTTTTAATAAATTAAATTTTCCCATTTCTATTTCTTCATAAAACATAACTCTAACCAAAAGGGCCAATTCAACCTCGTCTAAGCTATCGAATAATAAATTATAGTCTTCTCCATAAAAGCAGTCTGCCTTTAATATATCATTAAAATCCTCGAAGGAATTTATTTTAGTTTTTATAATTTCTATTTTTTTATTTATATCGGATTCTTCTTGTATTTCTTCTAATATCTCTCTAAATTCCTCATAACTTAACGTATTTGGATTTATTGTAAATTTATTTTTGCTTGAATCTACATCTAAGTATTCATCACATATTACAGCCATTGATTCTAGAGAATTTTGATTTAGAGCTGATTTCAGTTGATCTGTAAATCTATACCTGTACAAATTTATGTACTGTAATAGATCATCATTTTCGATATTTAAAGAGCTTACCATTTTCTGCACAGCTTCATCTACTTTTTGTTCTACGTTTTCTTGATTTAAATTGTTTTTTAAATAATTTATTTCTTCACTATAAATATAAAAATCCTCAAAATCATCGTCCACAATTATAGATAATATCGTATTGTTTATCGCTATTTCAAACACGTTTGTCAATAAATCTCTATAATTTAATTTATATCTCTTGGCATTTATATCTAGCAAAGTTTCTACATCCTCGTTATCAAAGCAGTTACAAAATATATTTTCTACTTCTATTGTCTCCAAGTAATTTTTCACATAATAAATACCTCTTTGATCTAAATCACCAAATATCAACGGATAATCTACACTTATATCTATATCCTGAGGGTTAAACTCCATATCGTAGACATCAAAGAATTTTCCAAATTCCTCTATGAGCGTATCATTATATGCAATCAATTCTGTGTCGTACTTATTTTCACAAACTCTTTTATATAAACCTCTTGTTTCGTCAAATAAATACTTTAATTTTTCTTCGCCCTCTTTGTAAAGATCTTTTATAGAATTTTTCTTAAATAAATCTACGGCTTTGTCCATATTAAAATTCTCCACAAAGTTTGCATCTATAGTATAATAAATACCTTCTAATAATTGTTCTCCAACTTCAACAGTGACAGATGTACTAGAACCTTTACAGTATTTTTTAATTTTTTCTTTAAGTAAATTTCCTATATCCTGCTGTACACTTAAAATAAAATTTTCACTAAACTTTTTATTTAAATATCCCCATTTAAGTACATTAACTGTGTAATCTCGTCTTATACTTCCTAATAATTCCATAAATCGAACTCCCTCTCAAATTTAAACTCTTTTGTGTATTCCTCTACAAACCCTTGTATCTGAATTATTTCACCTGATTTATCGTCGTAAGTCTTTTTTAATATTTCTATAATTTCATCATCAGATAATAAATCCGATACCTGATTTTTAAAATAATAAAAAATTTCCTCCATATCGCTTATTACCTCTACATAATCGTCTTTTTGAGTATAAGGAGATGAATATAAAAAGGATATTATTTTCTCCAATGAATCAGTACTAGTTTCAATTCGACCTGTTTTTTTAAGTGTTTCTTTAGTGTTTTTAGCTATTTGACGTACATCCTCCTCTGTCAGTACAAGACCGTAATTTACCGATTCTTCATTTAAATTCATTAGTTTTTCACTAGAAAAATCCTGCAGCTCATTCATTGTAAATTTTAAAATATTATTTTCCAAAATTATCACTCCTTTTTTTATTTAAAAGTATTGACTTTTTGTTTATTTTATGATACTATATAATTGTATTATTATATTTATTTATAAATATATAGTAAATCCATTATGTGTTTTTGTCAACACATTTATTTTTTTGCCTATTTTTATTTTACATATCTTTATCATTTCCATTTATTTGATTCTTTAACTGAACTGTGCTATATTTAAAAGTTGTATAACAATTATTAATTTTATTTAGCAAAGAAGGGAAAATTATGAAATACGATACTGTAATTTTTGATTTAGATGGAACATTATTAAATACATTGGAAGATTTAGCAGATAGCACAAATTTTGCGCTAGAATCTTTTGGTTATCCAACTAGAACTTACGAGGAAGTCAGAATCTTTGTCGGAAACGGTATAAAGGAGCTAATGAAAAAAGCTGTCCCTACTGGAACTGACGAACAAACTACTTTAAAATGCCTACAAGCCTTCAAAGATCACTACAAAACTAATATGCAACATAAAACCGCTCCCTACGACGGTATAATAGATTTATTAAAGGAATTAAATTCGAGAAATATAAAATTAGGAATAGTATCAAATAAATACGACTTTGGAGTTAAAAATCTAAACAAATACTATTTCAAAGATTTAATACCAGTCGCAATAGGAGAACGTGAAGGCGTCAGAAGAAAGCCAGCTCCAGATACAGTTTTAACTGCAATGGAGGAATTAGGCTCAACAAGAGAAAATTGTCTATACGTTGGAGATTCTGGTTCAGATATGATAACTGCCCAAAATGCCGGTATGAAAAGCGTCGGCGTGACTTGGGGATTTAGAGATGCAGAGTCATTAAAAGAAAGTGGAGCTGACTTTTTAATAGATACTCCAAAAGAATTGTTAGAATTGTTGTAATTTTTTGTTTTTACATTTGTAAATTGTGGTATACTTTTAATAGGTAAATATTTTCAACAATTTCTAGTAGAGGAGGACTCACATATGGATTATAAAAAACTTATAATAGAAGGAAAATCATGTAGATCTTACAAATCAACACCTGTTTCTGAAGAATCATTTAAAGAATTAGAAAAATTTTTAGATTCTAGAAAAAAATTAGTAAATGATATATCAGTAGAAATTAAAACTTTTTCAAACGATATAGTAGGAAAATTACAAGGTATAGCAGGTTATCATGGAAATATAGTTGAATCACCAAACTATATGGTACTTTTATCTGATGTAAAAGATTTCTATATAGAAAACGCAGGTTATGTAGGAGAATGCTTAATTTTAAAAGCTAGAGATCTAGGTCTTGGAACTTGCTGGATTACTTTCAAGAGCAGCGACGAAATCAAAAAAGCACTAGATATCTCATCAGACAAAGAAGTTGTTGCAATTATAGCTATTGGATACGAAGATGCTTCTAAAGGATCTAAAAAATCAGCTGTAAAGGTTGGAGACAACTATTCTCAAGCTACAATGCATACTGAAGCTGCTACACCTTATAGACTTGGAGTAGAAGATATAGTTTATGTAGATACTTGGGGCAATAACGCAACTATAGATTTACTAGAAGAAAGATACTTAATCGATGCATTTAGTATATCAAGATTAGCACCATCTACTTTAAATCAACAACCATGGAGATTTATAATAGACGGTGGAAAAGTTGTATTAGCCATCAAACAAGACGATTTTGCAAGTGATTACGAAAGAAGCATAGATACTGGTATTGCTTTATTATACTTCTCTATAGTAATAGATACTACTCTATTTGATTTACACTGGACTTTAGGAGAAATCGAAAATACTTACAATGTACCTGATGACTACAAAATTGTAGGTTACTGCAACGTATAAGAATTTGTACATATTTTTAAATAAAATCAAAATTGCCGCTTCTAATTCTGAAGCGGCAATTTTTTAATATATTATAAAACTTTAAATTTGAAAGAAGTCTATTTTTCAACCTTTAGCATTTCGGCTTTTTCATCTATATCGCCATTAGCTAAAACTTTTACATCACTATAAGCGTCTGTGTTGCTTATTATTATAGGAGTTACTGTTTTATATCCAGCTTCTTTGATCTTATCCATATCAAATTCTGCTAATAAATCTCCAACCTTTACCTTATCTCCTACTTTTACATGTACATTGAAAGGTTCACCGTTTAATTGTACTGTATCTAATCCTATGTGTATAAGAACTTCCATACCTTCATCCGAAGTTATTCCTATAGCATGCTTAGTATCGAATACTACTGAAACTGTTCCGTTTACTGGAGAAACTGCTCTTCCTTCAGCTGGTTCTATTCCTATACCTTTACCTAACATTCCTGCTGAGAATACACCGTCATTTACTTCTTCTAAAGCTATTGCTTTACCTTTTATTGGAGCATATACTACTCCGCTTTCTACTTTTACATCTGCTTTAACTTCTTGTTTAACTTCTGCTTTAGGAGCTTCTACCTTTACAGTAGCAGATTTTCCGCTAGCTATGAATTTTTCTAAGTTAGATTTTATAACTGTTACCTTTGGTCCGTATACAACTTGTACACCGTTACCTTTTATGATTACACCAGCTGCACCACTTGCTTTTAACATACCTTGATCTACCTTAGAAGAATCTTTAACTGTTAAACGAAGTCTAGTTATACAGCAGTCTAAGTCAGTTAAGTTGTCATTTCCACCTAAACCTTGAAGTATTAAAGCACTTAATTCATCGTCTGCATCTTCAGCACTTTGTCCTTCTTTTTTAGCATTTACATCTGCTCTTGTATATAATTTAACTTCTGCGTTGTCATCATCTTCACGACCTGGAGTTTTAAAGTCAAATTTTTTGATTAAGAAAGTGAATAAGAAGTAGTAAACTACGAAGTAAGCTATACCTACAAATACTACGTTTATCCAGCTAGTTTTTGCATTTCCTTGAAGTATACCAAATAGGAATAAGTCTATAAGTCCTCCAGAGAAAGTCATACCAACACCAACATTTAACATATGCATTAACATATATGCAGCTCCTGCGAATACACAGTGAATTACGTATAATACTGGAGCAACGAATAAGAATGTGAATTCAAGTGGTTCAGTTATACCTGTTAACATTGAAGTTAATGCTGCTGATAATAGTAAACCTCCAACAGCTTTTCTCTTTTCAGGTTTTGCACATTTGTACATTGCAAGTGCAGCTCCTGGTAAACCAAATATCATAAGTGGGAATTTACCAGACATAAATCTAGTAGCTTCTACACTAAAGTGAGTAACACTTGGATCTGAAAGTTGAGCGAAGAATATGTTTTGAGCACCTTCTATCATCTTTCCAGCTACTTCCATAGTTCCACCAACACCTGTTTGCCAGAATGGTAAATAGAACACATGGTGAAGACCAAATGGTATTAAAGCTCTTTCCATTAAACCGTATAACCAAGTTCCTACATATCCAGAACCTCTAACTAAATCACCTACAGAGTATATAGCACCTTGTATTGGTGGCCAGATATAGAACATTGCTATACCAACAACTAAGTAAACTATTGCACTTATTATTGGAACAAATCTTGTACCACCGAAGAATGATAATACTTGTGGTAATTCAATTTTATAAAATTTATTATGAAGTGCAGCAACACCAAGACCAACTATGATACCTCCAAATACACCCATTTGAAGAGATGTCATACCTAATACATCTGCTGTAGAACCACTAAGCATGCTTTCTGCTCCACCATGAACTGAAATCATAGCACTAACTGAAGCATGCATTATGAAGAACGCTAAAGCACCTGCTAAAGCTGCAACTTCTTTTTCTTGTTTTGCCATACCTATTGCAACACCCATCGCAAATATAATTGGTAGGTTTGCAAATACTACGTTACCTGCTGCATTTAAAACTGTTAATAAGCTGTAAATAAATGTTCCAGGTCCCATAACACCCATTAATCCATATGCATTAAGCATTGTTTCGTTTGTAAATGATCCCCCTATTCCTAGGAAAAGACCAGCTACTGGTAAAATTGCTATTGGAAGCATGAATGATCTTCCGACACGTTGTAAGACTCCAAAAATCTTATCTTTCATTTTGTAATTCCTCCTTGTAATTTATTTTTTTCCTTAATTTAATAATTTCCAAATTAAAAAATTTTATTATAATCTAGTAATTTTGAGCAAATAAAAAGACCTAACTAAAAATGTATGTCCCTTTAATTTACACAACAAAATATAGATATTTACATAAAATATAAATATAAATATAGCTAAAATTAAAATATATCTATTTTTGCTGTAAACTTGAGCTTTACATCTTCTAATTAGGTCTTGCCTGCATTACCAGTCACAATCCAAGTTATTAATTTGTAGATATTCTCTTTAGGTGAATAGTTAAAAACATCATTTCTTCACCTGTAAGATTTAAGTTGTATTTTTCTTTGATGTATTCTTTGATTTTTTCTGCACAGCCGTAATCCTTGCTGTAATTTTCTCTAATCATTCTCTGTAATTGGAAATCTGTATCCTTTGTAGGTTTATTGCTGAATAACCTCTGTGCAAAATACTTCAAATGCGTGATAAATCTTCCAAAATCAAGAGAATCCTCATTTAATTCTATATTATAATAATTTCTTACTATCTCGAGTACCTCCTGCATAAATGAAGTTATCTTTATCATACTGCTCATATTTGTATGTAATTCTGCATTTACAATATGCAGTGCGATAAATCCAGCTTCGTCATCTGAAAGTCTTACATTGTGATTTTTCTCTATAATATCTAGTGATTCTAATCCCAGCTTATATTCTTGATCATAGAATCTCTTTATATCCCAAAGCAGAGCATTGCTGTACTCTTGTTTTAATTTTTTTCTTTCGATTGCAAAACTAAGGTGGTCAGTTAAAGTAATATAAATGTTGTCGTTTAGCTTTTTATTTAGCTTTAATTTTATATTGTCTATGATTTCTGTACATGTATCTATGTATTCCTTAGGCACTTGGCTTACTAGTTCCTGTAGTTTATTAGAAGTAGCCTTGTCGTCGATTCTATAAACAGCTTCTACCTTATCGTCTTTTATCCACTCTCCTGGCTTCTTCTGAAATCCTATTCCTAAGCCCCTTATAATAACCTGCTTGCCATTTTGATCTATAGAACTGATAAAATTATTATTAATTACCTTTTTTACTCTATACAATAACTATCACCTCCCATTTTGAGCATATATCAAAAAAGACCAACAAACATATAGAATACACATATAATTATCCCTATGTAGTTGGTCTTGCCTGCATTACCAGTCACAATCCATAAATATTTAATTTATTTACTTGCTCTTACAGTTATAAGAATAACATTTTCATCGAGTAATTGTCAATATATATTTTCGATTTTCTAAAATTCTTTTTTGCTGTATATTTTTAATGATATTTTGTATGATATAAAGCAAACTATAACAGCTAATACAACTAATGCTATAGGGCCTACTTTAGCTAATGTATCTAAAGTATTTGCATCTGGCATAGGTATATTAGACTTTTCAGCTATTTTTGCAACTAAAAATACTAAAATCGCTGGTATAAAAAATATCGCCATCATGATTATTCTAGCCTTTTCTGCTCCATTTTTAAATACAATAGGAATTACTATGCAGAATAATATAGCAAATATACATGGTACGATTATAGATATAACCAATATTTCTTCAATACTCAAAGGTACACCTGCAAAACTATTTATAGCTAAAGATCCAATAACACCAACTAAAATTCCAGCTACTATACACATTACGAAAAATACGTATTTAGATAAAACAATGTCTTTTCTTGTTATATTCATAGTTAGAGCGTATTTATCCCATTTTGCATAATCATCATATGACATTGTAGTTATAACCTGCATACTTAGCATCATAGTGATCATAGCACCAACAAAGGTTCCATTTTTCATAAAAATTCCATACGCTGTAAAAAATATAAAAATAAATATTAATTGCTTCATGTAACCTTTTAAATTTAATATATCCTTAATTAATAGACCTTTCATTATTTTGCACCCCTAACTGTAAATAAAATTATTTCTTCTAAATTTGTCTTATCAACTACAAATCCCATATTTTCATAGTATTCTCTGTTGTTTACCATTACCTCGCATCCAAAAGTGTTCTTTCTGATGCCGACTATATCTTCATTTTTTATTTTGTCGATTTCTTTTTCACTGCATTTTACTATTCCTGCATTGTAAATTAGTTCGTCTTTATTTTCGCTGAATATGATTTGTCCATCATTTATAAATGTTATGTAATCAGCGATTTTTTCTAGGTCGCTAGTTATATGTGAGGCTATAAGTATACTGCAGTCTTCGTTTTGTATATAATCTAGGAACATATCTAAAATCTCATCTCTGACTACTGGATCAAGTCCACTTGTAGCTTCATCTAGGATTAGAAGCTTAGCTTCGTGGCTAAGTGCTACTGCTATAGATAGCTTCATTTTCATCCCCCTTGAAAAATCCTTTATTCTTTTGTCCTTAGGTAGTTTAAATTTGTTTGTGTATTTTAGAAATTGATTTTTGTTCCAATTATGATATATATTTTGCATTATTTTATCGATATCTGGTATTTTTAAGTTGTCGTGGAAATAGCTTTCGTCGAATACTACTGCTATGTCTTTTTTTATTTCCATTTCGTTTTCTTTGAAGTTTTTTCCAAATATCTTGACTTCTCCTGAGTCTATGTTTATTAGGTTTAGAATTCCTTTTAATATAGTTGATTTTCCTGCTCCGTTTTCTCCTACGATTCCCATTATTGTTCCTGTTTCTAGTTTAAATGATGCATCCTTTAGCGAAAATCCGTCGTAAGTTTTGTTAAGATTGTTTACTTCTATTGCGTATTTCATAGTAATCCCTCCGTATTTTTTAATCCTCTTCATATAAAAGCCTTAAAATAGATTCTATCTCTTCGTAGTCTATCGAGCATTTTTTTGCTTCGTCTACTGCTTTTGATAGGTATTCTTCTATTAATCTTAGCTTTTCTTCTTTTAGTAGTTCCATGTTGGTGCTTTTTACGAAGCTGCCCTTTCCTACTACTGAATATATAAATCCACCTCGTTCTAGCTCTTCGTATGCTCGTTTTGTTGTTATTACGCTTATGTGGAGCTCTTTTGCTAGAAATCTCATCGATGGCAGAGGATCTCCTGGTTTTAGTTCGCCGCTTATTATCATGTTTTTTATTTGTGTCGTGATTTGTTCGTATATCGGCTTGTCGCTGTTGTTGCTGATTATGATTTCCACTTCTTCACCTCTTTTTATGTATATATTGTATATATCTTATATATACAATATATACTAGTATATACAATATGTCAAGTGTTTATCTTCTGTGTTTTTATTTTTACACTATTCAAGAAAAAAAGAAGATCCTTATTTCAGATCTTCTCTTATAAAATATTTCAATTTTAGTATCCAAATTTGTTAAATCCTATTCTTTGAGATTTTATCATATTTTTTCTTTCTTAATTTAATCAGAAATGTTCATATCTTTTAATGCAGATTCTACAGCATCTTTTTTTCCATAGGCGTAGATGCCCTTGTCTTTGCTAAATAGAATTCGATAATAAACATCTTTTGTCTTAATTGTATAATTACCGCCTTTAGAATTACTAGAACCAGAATAAGATGATGCATTTTCTTTTAATTTTTCAACATTTGTTTTGTACCATGCTGATGCATTCTCTATTGAATCCAAATCCCATAACTCAATATGTACATCTTTTGTTTCTGCAACATAAGCACCTTCTACATAAGAATAATTAGAATAGTCTGATGTTAGATTTGCATATTGTCCAGAATTTGAATCTGCATAATTTTGTATTGTGGATGGTGAAATATCAAAAGATGCTCCACATCCTGTTAACATTGTTAAACTTAAAAGACTAATTGCTGCTATCTTTGTTAATTTCATATAAACCACTCCCTTTTTTTATTTAAAAATAGCCATAGATAAATAAACAGTCTACCCATGGCTATTTTTACTATAATCAATATTTTAAAACCCTATATTTAAAAGTTTAATAGAAATTTTATTGATAAACTTTGCTTAATATTTCCCAATTTTCTAATCTGTCCACTTTATATTCATATACTTCTTTTTTAATTATGTAATCTGCATACTCTGTCTGAAGTCTAGTTCCATCCTGATTATTTACTGTCCATTTAACAACATACGATACCTTGTATTCTCCATTTGAAAGTTTTTTAATGCCTTTTTTTTCATAATCACTTAAAAGCACAGTTATTCCATTTTCATATGCTGAAGGAATAGTCTTTTTTAATTCCTTATATATAGGTCCATTATAAGTTACATAATCGCTGATTTCATTAAAATCTCCACAATATACAGCTCTCTCATAGTTTTCTAAATAATTTGAAACTGCTATATCTAATTTATCTGTCGGTATACTTTCTTCTTCAGCACCATTGTCATTTTTGTCTTTATCAGTACCGTTGTCATTTTCGTCTTTATCAGTACTATTATCATTTCCGTCTTTATCAGTACCATTGTCATTTTTGTCTTTATCAATAGCATTGTCATTTTTATCTTTAAATGAAAGCTTTACAACCTTCAAAATTTTATCATCGCTGTATATATTTAAATTCGTATCTGTTTCTTTAAGACCTATTACACTACATTTATCGCCTAATTGCTCTATATTTGCAGCAGTAGTATCTTCAATTTCATACTCTAATTCATATGAACTATCTGATGGTGTCACATTAGGCATTACGATTACATTTTCATTTGTAAATAACACATATCTATCTCCATCCATTTCATAATCCCCATCTAATGTAACTGCATCTATAGATATTTCATTTTTAAATATCTTTCCATTTAATACAAAATATCCACCTAAAATAATCACTATTAATGAAACAAAAGCCAACACAATTCCGATTATTTTATTGTTATTGTTTTTTTTATTTCTGTTTTGAGGCTTTTTAGGCTCACT
>NZ_JAXEWM010000026.1:0-5378 GCF_034113885.1 Intestinibacter sp. | reverse complement strand
CTCAACAGACTAAAGTCCATAATAAAAGGGAAAACTACTCCTGAATTTCCCCCTTTACAATCAATCTTTTCTTTCCTCCATCTGTACATGTGATTAGAGTTATTTCCTTTTTATCCATTCTTTGACTTAATACAGAAGTATTTTCTGCCTCTGTATCGAATATTTCATTTATTTTATAAGTAAAACTTCCTTTAGCTGTTTCTATCTCTATTTCATCGTCTATTTTAGCATTATGCAATTTTTTAAATACTTGATTGTACCAATAGCTACTGTGACCAGCGATACAGAAATTTCCGTATTCTCCCGGCATGGCAGTTTCCTCAAAGTGACATATATAGTATTTTAAATCCTCTTCATCTGTACCTTCTACAATTACAGTCTCTAAATCTAGAGATTTTATTTTTATAATCGCTATTTCGTCTCCAATATTGTAATCTTTTTCTTGAAACTTGTCTTCTTTTATAGCTTCTTGAAACCTCTCAATGCCGTTTTTTTCAACCTGCTTTGAATAGTATTTTAATCCTTGTGGGATTATTGCAATCAATAACCCCACAATAATTAAAAATCTACTTATTTTTCTTCGCATTTATTTTTTTCTCTTAACTACAACCCCTGTTACAGCGATTATTCCAAGTAAAACAACTGCTACTACAGGTACCTTGTATTTACTGTATAGAGAGGCTTCGTTTTGAGTTGAAGTGTTTTCATCTGTATCTTTCTCATCTCTAACAGCTTCAACTTCTTCTATTTCCTCAGTTACCTCGTATTCTTCGATAAGCTCTAAGGTTTCAAAATCAGGTATAATATCAAATTCTACATCTCTCTCCATTGCGTCTACATATATTTGAGTCTTTATTTTAGAATCTAGTGAATCAGCATCGAATTTTATCTTTATAGTTGAATCTGTCTCTTCTACTATATCTATATTGGTTTCTTTATTATCGACTAATATCCTGTGATCCTTCATATATTCAACTCCACTAAACTCTATCGTATAGCTGTAGTCACCTTTTTGTAGAATTTCCAATTGCATAGTTTCATTTAAGTAAGTTCTAGCCATATTTTGTCCTATTTCTTGTTCATGGTAGACATCGTTTTTTAATTCATATAACCCTGGCACTAAATCTTCCTTTTCACCTGCAAAAGAAAAATTAGTCAAACTCATTATCGTCAAACATATCACAAATAAATGCTTTAAATTTTTCATTTTCGATTCCTACTTTCTCTTTTTTCTTCCTAAAAATGCACCTAGGACAGTTATTAAACTTCCTCCCATAAATAGTGCTTCACTATTTATTACGCTCCCAGTTTGAGGTAATTTCCCATTGCTAGCCACTTCAAAATCTTTTACAAATGTATATGTATTTTCAAGTAGCTTAACTCCAAATTCCACTGTTGTATTCATTGGAACTATAAATACATTTACTTTTATATCATCGCTTAAAGAATTTATTTTAAATCTATAGCTTTTGCTAGAAGAAGTTGATGATACAACCTCGTGACTTGCTAATGATCCATTTACATAGAATTTATGGTTTTGCATTAAATCAACCCCTGTAAATGTAAGAGTTAAATAAAGCTGTCCATTTATTTCCTCTATTTTTGAACTTTCATTTAAATAAGTTCTAGCCATCTTCCTTCCTGTTTCATTATCGTGTACGATTTCATTTTTTATTGTATATAACTTACCTTTTATTGTAGTATTATTTTCTACTAGGTTATTACTACTATTATTATTTTCAAAATTATTTGAACTATTACTTCCATTATTATTATTTATATTATTAGAATTGTTGTTTTCTGGTAGCTTGCCTTCTTCATTTGAGCTTACAAATTTTAATGTAGATTGATTTAATTTTAAATCAAAATCAACAGTTCTACCCATAGCTGTTACATAAGAGCTTATATTTAAAACTGATGATAAGCTAGGTATTTGTAATTTTATTCTTACAGTGTCATTTCCAACATTTGTTTTTGTATAAGATAAAGTTTTGGAATTTGCCTTTATAACTATATCCTTCATTAAACTGCTTTGTGCCATCTCAAATGTAAGATAGTATTTTCCGTTTTTTATTTCTAAGTTACTAGTTTCATTTAAAATATTTCTAACCATCGAATATCCTACTTCATTGTCTAGGATAACTATATTTTTTATTTGGTAATACCCATTTTTATATGTAGTATTTGAATTTCCAGTGTTTTCAATTTCATTTTTATCATTTTCTTGTTTATTGTCTTCTGGCTTTTCTTGATCTACAGTGTTATTATCCTCCTCTTTGTCCTCTTCATTTTCTTTATCTTCTTCTACTGAATCATCTTTATCTTCTTCATCAGAAGGATTTTTGTCAGGAGTAGCACCTGTTATTGTATCATTTTCTTCTTTATCCTCTTCCTTGTCAGTCTCATTTCCACTTGAACTATCTTCTATTTGAGCTTCTACCCTACAAGCTGCCTTTACTACAAAACCTTCAAAAGGATTTATCTCAAAGTTTATTCTTATATCCTGATCTAGAGATTCTATTTCAAAAGTTATAGTTCTATTTTCTTCTTCTAAAGTATTTGTGTACTCTACTTCATTTCCATCTACAGTAGGTACTACTGATTTCATCAATTGTCCAGAACTTAAAACTATAATTATATATTTTTTATTATTTTCTACTTTTAAGTAACTCCTCTGTACATATTTATTTGCTGATGACTCTTCATCCTTTGTTTCATGCTTTAATACTGTATTTAATTTATGTATTTGATCGCTTTTAACTGAAACTATGCTTTTATTTTGGTAAACCCCATCTGCATATACATTGTTTACAGTTCCCCCAAAGATTGATAAAATCGCCATCATCGCCATAGCTGTTCTTAATTTTTTGTGTCTAAATATCATGTTACTCCTCACTTTCTTTTTTTTGTAATATAAGGTTATCATATTTGATAATCGATGTCAATTACAAATAATTATATTTTTCAATGATATTCATATACGAATTTTATTTACATAATCTTCAGATATTTTTGTCATTTAATATTTACCTGTTAATTCTTGAAAATATGAATCAATTAGACTATAATTTAAATATAAGTTTAATACAGACTTTCAAGAAAACGTTTTTTAAAGGGGGATTTAGAATGAAATTTGGTGATAGAGTTTTATATAATACTGGAAGTTCTCACACTTTAGGAGTATACCTAAAAGAAATAAGCTCTCATGAAGCATTGGTTAAATTAGACAATAATCCTGTTAAAGTAGTTTTATCTACTGATAATCTTACATTTGTAAAAGATATGGACCAAATGGATTTAGCTCAAGCTCTAGTAGTTGCTGATTATATAGCTAAAGAAGAATACGATGGTCACTACACTTTACTTGCTTTCTCAACTGGATATAGATTCTGTTTTGGAACACTAGACAAAATATCTTATAATACTACTAGCTTAATGCCTCTTGGTAAAACTATAGAAGAAGCAATTACAAAAGCTATCGACGGTAAGATAGACGTAGACAATATTTTAGATAGAGAAGATAAAATGTTGAGATAAAACGATTACAAAACTTGTATCAATATTAAATTGGTACAAGTTTTTTTATGCTTATTTTTTGTTTTTGGAATAGTTTGTAAACTTCTAGAATACTTATTAAGTAAGATTAATAAGCTCTAAGGAGGTATTTAATATGAATAATGTATATGCAAATCTAAATATATATTTTGAAGAACCTAATTGGATTTGTGAATATTCGAGAAAAAATGGAGATGATATTGAAATATGTAAAATATTTTTCGATTTTGAGCCTCCAACTTGCGATGTCTATAAATATTTCTTAAAGAATTTCAACAATCTGACTTTCCAAAAAAGTGAATTTAACGCTGAAAAAACTGTATTACTTTAGACAAAATTTTAGGCTGTTGCAAGTATATACAAGCTTTAAAATGAGCCTATTATAAATTTGCAAACAGCCTATTGATTAATCTACATCGTATAACCAGCAAGTATCTTCATCAATTTTTTTATAGAAAATCCTTCCTTGATCTTCTTCGTATTTTGCCTCGTGGAATTTAAAAATCATATCATTACCTGATTTACCAACTACCTCTATTTTTCCCTTTTCACATGAGAAACAGTATTTAAAGCACTTGCCCTGACCATTTTGCATGGCTTTAGCCTTCTCAACTATCTCATATCCTCTGATAAATGGAACTTGAAATTGGCTTTTAACACCTGATACTGGTCTACATTGGAAAATATAATAAGGTACAACTCCAAAAGACGTCAATTTCTTTAATAGATCCCCTAAAACTTCAGGAGAGTCGTTTACACCTTTTAAAAGCACAGTTTGATTTTTAACCACTACTCCAATTTTTTGAAGTAATTTTACAGCTTTTTTCGATTCCTTTGTTATTTCATTTGGATGATTAAATTGTGTGACTACATAAATTTGTTTTTTCTTTGAATATTCCCTTAATATGTTTAATAATTCATAATCTTCTGATATTCTTTGAGGCATTACGACTGGTATTCTAGTCCCGAATCTTATAAAATCTAAGTGATCAATCGAAGTAAAAAGTTCTAACAGTTCTTTTATTTTTGAATTTGAATTTACAAAAGAATCTCCACCAGAAATCAATACATTTGATATTTCTTTGTGCTCTTTTATATACTCTGCCATTTCATCAAAATGTTTGGCAATTTCCTCGTCAGATAATCCAACAAGTCTCTTTCTAAAGCAATGTCTACAATACATGGCACATTGGTTTGTAGATAAAATCATAGCGGTCTCTTTGTATTTATGCTGCATACCTGTAATTACAGTATTTTGTCCCTCTCCACTAGTATCAAAAGTTCCTCTTAAATCCTTTTCAAATTCAGACGGTATAGACATTTTTTTTATTGGATCGTCTTTATCATCTTTATTTATCAGTGATAAATAATACGGCGGTATTGATATCGGAAACTTTTCTGATATCTCTTTTATACTATCTATCTCACTCGGGCTTAAATCTAAGAGCATAAATAAATCATTTAATTTATTTATATTTTTCTCTAATATTACTGGATAACTCATAAATATCACCCCTCAATATAATTTTTGAAAAATACACATTAATTTAATAATCTTTAAATTAAAATTTTTCTATAATTATATTATATCAATGATTACTAAGTTTTTCCATTTATATTATACCTTATTTTATTACAATATTTTACAATATATTTTAAAAATTCAAGTTATTTTGACATAATACGACTTTATTTAAAATTTCTTCACTTCCACTAAATCCTTCTTTTTCACTTATTATAAATTTATCACCCTTTTTTACATAGTTTACAAAATCTCCATGCTTTAATATATACGAGTAATTACAGAAATTAAGCATATCTTC
>NZ_JAXEWM010000025.1:0-3543 GCF_034113885.1 Intestinibacter sp. | reverse complement strand
TATAGATTAAATTACAAAAAATAGGGGTGATTGTACGATGAAAAAGTTTCAAAAAATAATATCGTTGGCACTGATATTGGTAATTTTGGGCTCTAATTTAGTATTTGCTGAAAATCAAGATGGCGAAAGTGGGACAATAGAACCACAGCAAACGACTGTAACTAGTATAAATTATTATAGAAATAATACAGCTGGAAGAAAAATAACAGATGCAATTTATGTAACTCCAGGAAAAGGACGTGAAGTAAAATTACAAAGATACAATAAAGAAACTGGAAAATGGCAAACAAAATCTACAAAATATGCATCAAACGAAGAAACTAGTAAAGTAGTTTTACAATATCCAAGTGAATGGTATGCACAAAAAACTTCTAAATGGAGAATTTACATTCCAGCTACGGAAACAGCAAGTAAGTTTATATCTAAAGACATCACAGTAAACACAAAAAGAGTTTATCAAAATCCTAGCAGTTATTTTCAAATACAAGATAATATAAGCTTTGCAGGTCAAGGTGGTTATTCTCTAAAAAAAGGAACTATGGGACTTAAGGTCAGAAAGGTTCAAGTAAAATTAGGAATGGGAACAAAAAATTATGCTATAGTAGGACCGACTACTATTTCTAAAATAAAAGCATTCCAAAAGAAAAAAGGACTACCTGTAACAGGTGTAGTAAATTATACAACATGGAAAGCAATGGGACTTTCTTATTCAGATTGGAATAATCTTGGTGCTTATGTATCTCCAATGAAGGTAGATTATACAAGTACTAAAAAGGAATGTATAGAAGCTATGATAGATAGAGCGTATGACTATCTAGGTACTGAATATATAGTAGGAGCATCAGGTAAACCAGGACAAGGTGTCGATTGCTCAGGATTAGTTATGCAAGCTATGTATGCAGCAGGAATAAATCCACTGCCAGTTAGTGTAGTCAGACATTCTCAACCTGGATATGAATACGAATCTAGAAATCTATATAACTCTAGCAAGCTTAAAAAGGTTGCTTATAAAGATAGAAAAAGAGGCGATTTAATATTCTATTCAGATTCAAATGGAACTATAATACATGTTGCGATTTATTTAGGAAACGATAAAGTTATAGAATCATGGCCAAATAAAGTAGTTGTATGGCCTATAAAAAATAGTCATAGAAGTAGAATTGCCGGTGTAAGAAGAGTATTCGTATAAAAGAAGAGATGCAATTAAATGAGCTGATTGATTTGATTGCATCTCTTTTTTATCTTTTTTTACTGTAACCTTGCTGTAAGTATTGTATAAACTATAAATAAAAGAGACAATATTGATTTTAGAAAAAATAAATTTTAACTGAAGATTTAGTTAAGTTTTTTTAATTATATTTCAATATTGTATAAAAGAGTGGTAAAATTATTTAAGTAATAATATAAAGATATAAACTAGAAATATTTATTAGAATTAAAAATAAATGAAAGGTGGATTTTTAATTGGGCGATTATATAGTAAAATCATGGAAGCATTTTATTACAATTACTAGACATAGACATAAGGTTATAGAGCATTGCTTTAAATCAGGTATTTTTTGGCAAGGGTGCTTGCATGATTTGTCAAAATATAGCTTTTGTGAATTTATAGTGGGGGCAAAGTATTACCAAGGTACAAGAAGTCCTAATGAAGCAGAAAGAGAGGACAATGGATATTCAAGAGCATGGATGCATCATAAGGGCAGAAATAAGCATCATTTTGAGTATTGGACAGATTACAATATGAAAACTAAAACTATAGACACAGTAAAAATGCCTATGAAGTATTTAATTGAAATGTTCTGTGATAGAGTCGCGGCGAGTAAGATATATATGGGCGATAAATACACAGATAAAAGTCCTTTAGAGTATTTTTTAAGGGCGAAGGGGAGAATGGTTATTCATCCAGAGACATCAGATGAATTGGAGTTTTTGCTTAGAATGCTATATGAAAAGGGTGAAGATGAAACCTTTAAATATATTAAAAATATGAAAAAAACTGGATATGTTTTTAAAGAAGAGAAATTAGCTAAATAGATTTTTTCTATTTAACTAATTTTTTTTGTGTAAAAATAATTTGCAATAGAATTAAAAAGTATACAAATTAAAATTTGACAAGGAATAGAATTTTTAGAAAAAATAAGATAATATTAATATTACTTATCAAAATATGTTTAATAATATATAATAAATAATGACAAAATTATAATTTATCGAGATGTTTTAAATTAATTCGAAAATTATTAAATTTATATTAAAAAATTTAACGTGCGAGATTTAATAATATAAGTAGAAAGGAAAATTATATGATAACAGGAGAATTAAGAAATAGAGTAGATAAGATATGGGAGCATTTCTGGACAGGAGGTATAACAAATCCTCTAGAGGTTATAGAGCAATTTACATATCTTTTATTTATAAAAGGTTTAGATGATAATGAAACAATAAAAGAGAGCGAGGCATTGTTTTTAGGATTGCCATTTGAAGGTACTTTTCCACAAGACAAGCAACACCTAAGATGGAGTAAATTTAAAAATGAAGAGCCTACAGTCATGTACGATATAATGGCAAATGAAGTATTTCCATTTATAAAAAATCTTCATGGAGATGGAGACTCAGCTTATTCAAAATACATGGGAGATGCGATATTTAAAATACCTACACCACTTATGCTTGCTAAAATAGTAGATGGAATAGACAAGCTGGAAATGGATAATAAAGATGATAATAAGGGTGATCTTTACGAATACCTACTATCAAAGGTTGCTACAGCCGGTACAAATGGTCAATTTAGAACACCTAGACATATAATTGATATGATGGTGAAGCTTATGAAACCAAATCCGCAAGATATTATAGTCGACCCAGCAGCAGGTTCAGCTGGATTTTTGGTTTCAGCACAACATTATTTGAGAGAAAATCATCAAGATTTATTTTTAGATGGAGAGAAAAAGGATCATTTTAATAATACTATGTTCTATGGTTTTGACATGGATAGAACTATGCTTAGAATAGGGGCTATGAATATGATGCTTCACGGCGTGGATAATCCAAATATCGAGTACAAGGACTCTCTTTCAGAAGTAAATGAAGACAATGATAAGTACACTTTGGTGCTTGCAAATCCTCCATTTAAAGGTAGTCTGGATTACGAGGCTGTAAGTGCAGACTTGCTAAAGGTTACAAAGACTAAAAAGACTGAGTTGTTGTTTTTAGCGCTATTTTTAAGAATACTTAAAAAAGGTGGAAGATGCGCGTCTATAGTGCCAGATGGAGTTTTATTTGGAAGTACAAAGGGACATAAGGATATCAGAAAAGAAATCGTCGAAAACAATAAATTAGAAGCGATAATATCAATGCCAAGTGGAGTATTTAAACCGTATGCAGGGGTTTCTACTGCGATTATGATATTTACGAAAACTGGAAATGGTGGAACGGATAAGGTTTGGTTCTACGATATGAAGGCTGATGGGTATAGCTTGGATGATAAGAGAAATCCTATCGATGATAATGATATAGATGATATAGTTGAGAGATTTAATA